>NZ_JBBIAM010000146.1:0-21892 GCF_054185185.1 Bradyrhizobium sp. UFLA05-153 | reverse complement strand
GATGTGTATAAGAGACAGAGGAGGCCGACTTCTCGAGACGAAGCGCCAGTCCCCTACCTCGTCGAGGACAAACTTCGGCGCCGCCCGAGTAAGATCCGTGTCGTGGACCAACGTCAGTGTGCGGTTGTCAAGGATGAGCCATTCGCCATCGACACGCGCCGCGATCACCGCGTGATCCTCATTCGGGAACACGGTCTTCAAGAGAACGATCTTCAGATCAGCTTCGGAAATGCCGGCGTCCAGCAGCGCCGCGTATTTGACGATCGCATAGTCCTCACAGTCGCCTCGACCGGCTTGAAGGGTCTCGAATGGCGAGCTCCAATGGTCGGGCAGGCGCCACTGCGCTTCATCATCGGTAGGACTAATGGCGAGATCTACCGCTCGATTGATAAAGCCCACCTTGGCGCGGCCGCTTCGTCCAGCACCTTCCGAACTCAAGTCGATGAGCCTCTGTGCGCCAGCTGGGCACTCATTCTCCCTGCGGCACCGATCCACGATTTGGAGCTCACGAGCAATCTGCAACTTTACCCCGCTCCATCTCGTCGCAAGCTCGCCTTGAGTGAGCAGCTCGGTGTCCGTGCCGAACAAGGCTGGGGCCTGCTCATTATCCTTGGACGTCGCAGCCCCGCGGTGGCCGTGTCCGCGCTATCGCCAATGAACGCGATCGCGTGAACATCGCCAAAAGGGGAGAATGGAGACGGTGCCCTCGCAGGAGGCCGAGGCCGCAACAAGGGAAAAAGAGCGGCGGCCACCAAAAGCCCCATGACTAGCGTCCGGGACCGAGCGACGCAGTTCGTCGTACTTTGGCGTCGTATTGCGGTTATCATGTGATCTTCCTATCCGGATGCGTAACTAGCGAGCGTCGCGCGGAACGTCAGCCGCAGGACTGCGAGGACCGGAACGTGGATCGCACTACCCGACATGCAAGGCGCTGTGATGTGCTCGGCCGGTCCTGGGCTAGGCGACCGCCGGCGCTCGGTGTTGATTCCAGCACCTCGACCGTAGCTGTAGCCCCGGCGACGAGCTCGTCGCGCTCTTCGGCGCGGGCGAGCGCGATCCGGACCGGGACGCGCTGGGCGAGCCGCACCCAGTTGAAAGTCGGGTTGACGTTGGCAAGAAGGGTGGAGCCATTGCTGCGATCGCGGTCTTCGATGCCGGCCGCAACGCTCTCCACCCTGCCTTGCAACACGTGGCTGCTTCCCATCAGCCGCACCGCGACGGGATCGCCGACGTGGATGCGCTGCAGCTTGGTTTCCTCGAAATAGCCCTGGACATGCAGCGTGTCCGTGTCGAGCAGTGCCATCACGCCCTTGCCGGGGGTCAGGTAGGCGCCCGGCCGCAGCTCGTTGTTGGTGACAATGCCGCTGACGGAGGCGCGCACTTCGCTGCGTTCGAGATTGAGATTCGCGAGCGCGCGGTCCGCGACCGCCTGATCACAGTTCGCCTTTGCCGTGGCTTGCGTGGCGACGACCTGATCCATCCTCTGTCTGGAAACAACGACGTCGGTTGTCAGCGCGCTGTAACGCTTCAGGTCGGCATTCGCGTTGTCGAGCGTGGCACGCCTGGCGTCCAGCACCGCCTGGGCCTGCTCCAGCGCGATGGCGTAGCGCGCCCGATCAATCCGGAACAGCACGTCGCCGCGCTGGACCTGCTGGTTATCCTTCACCAGTACTTCGCTGACGAAACCGGAGACATCGGGCGCTACGGGCACCACGTCGGCCCTCACGTGACCGTCGCGGGTCCAGGGCGCATCAAAGTAGTAGTCCCACAGCTTGTAGCCGGCCCAAAGCGCGAGCAGCAGCATGAGACCGGTTGGTGCGAAGCGGCGCAACGAATTTCGAACATCCTTCATGACACTAACTCCTTGGAGACGAGGAGGGGCGCGACACCATCGCGGGCTTCGCTCTCCCGGCGCTGCCTGGCGGCTTCGAAGCCATGCATGCCGGTTTGCCATTGCAGGCCGACGATTGTTCCCTTCACGGGCTGCAACAAAGAGAATGCCGCGAGCCCGGTAACGGGTAGCCAGATCAGCAACTGGAGCCAGGCGGGGGGCGGATAGACCATCTCGACGGCAAGAAGTGCCGGTACGACAAGGTGACCAACGACAGCGATGACAAGATAGGCCGGAAGGTCGTCGGCGCGTTGTGGCGTGTAATCTTCGCCGCAAACCTCGCAGCCGTCGACCACCTTCAGAAACCGGCCGAACAGATGGCCCTGACCGCAGTTCGGGCACTTCATCGTGAACCCGCGCCATAAGGCTTTCGGGAGCGAAACAGGTGCGTTCATGAGAACAACTCCTTGGAAGCGAAGACGAGGCTAGTGACGATGCAGACATACAGCGCGAAATCGAACAAGGCGGGATGCCAGACATGGCGATAGAGACAGGTCCGCCGCATCAGCCTGCTCACGACGCGGGCGAGGACATAGGCAATCACGCTCCAGAGCAGGAGGCTCGGAACGATGACGCCGAACAGATCCAGTTCGTATTTCATGCGGCAACTGTCCTGTGTTCGAGTTCCAGCGGTTGATAGGCCGGCGATTCCGGGAAGAGCCCGGAGCGAACGCCGCCGAGTCCCATCAGCACCTGATCGCGGGTATCGCTCGACGACTCCTGCAAGATGAGTGCAATCGTGTCGTCGAGCTGTCCGACCAAGCCATCGGGGAGGGGACCAGCCGTGTGGGTCCTGCAAATCATGGCAAGACGAGCGAAGAATGCTTCGGTCGCTGCCCTGGCCTGGCGTGACAAGCCAGAGCTCGCCCGCCTCACGCCTAAAACGTTCAGCGCCGTTCGAAGCTGGCGAAGACTGGCGGCGTCGTTCCTCGCATCAGCAGGAACCAAGGTGATACGCGCGGCAAGCAGAGCCAGGCGATGCTGCATAAGGCTGGCAAGCGCAAAGGGATCCTGGTCTGACTTGCGTTCAGCGACGGCGGCAAGTGTTGTCCAATTGCTTTGAAGCAACCGGCTTGCGATCCAGTCGGCTCCCAGCAGGCGAACGATGCCGCAGGTGACGCCGGTCAGGGCGACACCCAGCATCAGCGCCACGCTGGAGTTGGCATAGGACAAGAAGTCGGCCGAATAGGTGTCCGTCAACGCCAATTGCACGGAGATGAAGATGGCAAGTATTGAGCCGACGCGCGCGGTCGCAGGCCGCGCAGTCATCCAGCCGAATAGCAGGAAAGTCGGCATGAGGGCTACGATTAGCATCTCGAGGGTCGTGATCCGCGGCAAGACTCCAAACAGGTAGATTCCGTGTATGGCGATAACGACGAGGAATAGCCCGTAAAAATTGCGAAACGTGGGAAGGGGATCGTCTACGCCTGCGAGGAAACTGCCGACGACGGCGGCGAAAAGCGGAGCGGCCACGCCGTCGGACCAGCCGGTCGCGATCGAGAAACAGCTGCAGACCAGGACCGCAAGGGCCACGGACCCGGCCGTCAAGAACGCAGACCAGTAGTCCCGGTGCGGGACGGCCTTAGCCGACGGGCCAGCAAAGAAAACGAGTGGAAGCGAATCGGGATTGCGATCGTCGGCGATCGCTTCGCGCAGGAGCTGGCAGTCCTGCATGACATCGACCAGATTGCGCAGGCGGATGGTGAGGCCGCTGATTGCAATGTCGGTCCAGTTGGCGTCGACGTTCAGCGCCGGCCGAACTTGATCAAGCGATACCCGCAGCGCATCGGCCTCTCTTTCATCGCTACCGCCGCCACCGAGCCATTCCGCTATCCTCGCGCTGATTGCAGGAACATGCGCTGATGCCCGTTCGTGTGAGTTGAGCGCGAGCTGGCGATCCTCTATCGATCCCAACAGTGGAAGCAGAGACAGCATGTGGTTCCTCAGGCGCTGCAAGCCTCGCGACACATTTGCGGAAGCAGTCGTCTCGTAGGCAAGATGGCGGCCAAGCTGGTCGATTTCGGAAGCTGCTGCGGCAAGACGCAAGCGTTCGTTGTCACGCGCCGAGTCGCTGCCCTTGCCGGTGAGGACGTCGACAGCAAGTTTACGCGCACCGACGAGCCACGCGTCGGCCTGTGCGGTGACTGCAGAAGTCACACTCCGAGGCAGTACCAGCATCGCAACGACGCTCGCGCAGACGATTCCAAGCGTGATTTCCTGCACGCGGGCGACCACAATGTCGAAAGTCGCCTGAGGCATAGTGACGATCGGAAACCCAAGCAGCGCCACGGTATAGCCGGCGAGCATGAACACATAGCTGCGCGGCGTGCCGTCGATCAGCGAGAGATTCAGACAAATACCGACCCACAGCGCGATGCCGAGGCTGAGCAACTCCGGCGAATTGACGAGGTTCGGGATTAGCGCGATGGTCCCTGCCGCGCCGATCAGCGTTCCCAAGATGCGATAGACAGCCTTTGAGGTCGTCGCTCCCGTGAACACGTTGGACGTGATGTAGACCGATGCCATCGCCCAATAAGGACGCGGCATGTCCAGCAGAAGCGCGATCGAGAATGCCAGCATTGCTGCTGCAAACGTCCTCAGCGAAAAGGCGAGGGCAGCATGACGATTCCAGAATGAGGAGGTTTGAGTCATGACGATTTCGGCTGTGAACTATTGCTTCTGAATCGCAGGACGTTCGGACGTGCAATGCCGGCCCTGACGTCGGCTTGCGAAGCCGCTGTAGAGGCGTTCAAGTCGCATGCCCGCACTTCCGGACGCGTCGGTGCAATCGGAGGCGCCCGTCGATGTCCAGGCGGCGCCGATACTGCCGTCGGGCTTCAAGACGGATACGAACACGATGAGGCACAGCACCTTGGCGGCGAACACGGCGAGGGTAAAAACGTCGTTCATGTCCAGCTCCTGATCATTCGGCTTTGGCTGCGCGAGTCATAGGATGTGTGAGTGGTCGCGACTTTGCTCGGATTGCTGTCGCTTTTTCATTTGTTGCTGGCGGAGTGGCCTGGGGACCGTCCATCGCTGCGAACGCGTCGAGTGGATTGCTTTGCTCGACTTGGAAGCCGAGGTCTTGGTTCGGAACGGCGTCCGGCTTGGGCCCGGACTCAGCGGCGAGCGGCCCGACCGAATGCGCGGTATCGAACACCACACGCTCCGGCCATTTGTGATCCGAGCGGATGCGCAGATTGACCCTCTCGTTGGGAATAATAGTAGAAGGCGTATGTGCAACGGGATCTGGAAGCCACCAACCTGCGGCAAACAGCGCCACGAAGGGCACTGCCCACCCAAACAAAGTACTGACGTATCGGCATGGCAAGCAGACCCCTGGTGGCCGTGCGAGGGTCGAGCAGTGGCTCGCTCTTGCTCTCTACAAAAGCGAAGTAGTGGAATAATGGGCCGTGGGCTTTGCACCGCCTGCTATCGTTTTGTCATTTGTTGCTGCTGACGCCGGCGAGGGCGCCGGCGTGCAAGTTCGGGCCAAAGTCGGAAGATATCGCCCGACAATGCTCCGCTTGGTCTTCAATGCTCAGAGGGCGGTATGCCAACGGCTGGTCGGCATTCAGTGACTGGCCGTTTGCGGAATCATCCACGCGGAAATCGTCTGCCAGACGCCATCGCTCGACTTGCGCTGATATGCGACGAAGTCGGCGTCATCACCGTGCTCGATTTCGTATCGGTAGGCTTCGACATGTCGTGTCATTGAACTCTCCTTGTCGGTGTTTGACGAAAGGCTTCTGACGCCTTCCTCCAAGGAGATCGATTGGACGGCCGACCCTAAAAAGGGGCCCTGTATGGAAAGGGTCCTTCCGAGTTGCGGAAGATCGCCCGACAGGGCTATCCGGCCCAGTCGTCAAGGGATGCCGTCTTCCGAAATCTGGGGCGATATGGCAAGATCGCAAGAAATGCTTCCAAATTATGGAAGGGGCACCGATGGATCGCCTGGAAGCGATGTCGACCTTTCTGACTGTGGTCGAGCAGGGCAGCCTGTCAGCGGCGGCACGGCGGTTGAAGACGCCGCTCACGACAGTGAGCCGCAACGTGTCCGAGCTCGAGTCTCACCTGCACGCGAAGCTCTTCAACCGATCGAACCGGCAGCTGGTGTTGACCGATACAGGCACTTCCTACGTTGCGGCCTGCAAGCGAATTCTTGCCGATGTGAGCGAAGCGGAGCGTTCGGCTTCCGGCGAGTATGCCGCACCGACGGGCGAGCTGGCGGTGACGACCCCGTTGGGACTCGGGCGTGTCATTCTCATGCCGATCATCGCGGACTTCCTCAAAGCCTATCCGGATATCAAGGTCAGGATGATTCCGACCGATCAGAAGCTCAGTCTGGCTCAGGAGCAAATCGATGTCGCAGTGCGCATCGGCGAATTGCCGGATTCGAGCCTTGTCGCGTTACGGCTCGGCAGGACGCGCCGAGTGGTGTGCGCCAGTCCTGCCTATCTAGCGGCACGCGGAACGCCGCGCACGCCGGAAGATCTGGTCAGCCATGATTGCATCAGTTATGCCGGCTTCTCGCTGCCCGATTCCTGGACATTCGTCAGGAACAAGGCGACCATAGTAGTGCCGGTGCAGACGCGGCTGATCGTCGGTAGCGTTGAAGCGGCTTGTGCGGCTGCTCGAGCCGGCATCGGAATTTCCATCGCCTTTATCTATCAAATCGAGGCTGCTCCGGGGGAAGGACCTTTGACAACTGTGCTGGATGAATTCCAGCCACCGTCAATGCCGGTGAATCTCGTATATGCCGCGAACCGGTTTCTACCGATCAAGATCCGTGCTTTCCTGGACTTCGCTGCGCCTCGGCTGAAGAAAGTCTTCGCCGAGTAGGCCGGCATTGGCGGGACGCTGCGTGCCGCGCTCTTGAAAGATGCGGCCCCTCTAAGCGCCAGGAAGTGGGCCGCATCTGTAGCAATCCCACCCCCGGCTTTCTCCTGCTTGCTACTTCAGCGTCAGCACCCGGTCCCGGCTTTCCAAAATCTGGAAGGATGTCTTCCGATTTTCCCGCCTGTTGACCCGGCCCCGTCGCCCCATCTGCCAACCAGGACCCGCCGGAACACGGCGTCACAGATGGAGGCGAATATGGGTGAAGTTATCCAATTTATCCCGAAAGCCGAGCGTGAACGGCGCCGCCTGATACGAGAAGCCCGCGCGCACTACGACAGTGTTTTCCCGCCGGCCAACCCCGACAGCAAGCAGCACGACAACGCACCAATCGTCCACTCGGTCAACGGAACCTGGATCCACCAGGGCGGCGAATTGCTGTGATGATCAGCAATCTGGCCTTGCTCGCTAGTCAACCCAACAGGAGAAATCGCTATGTCAATCCGCAGTATTCTTTTCGCCGCTGCATTCGGTCTCGCCTCCGCGGCGGTCGCCCATGCTGATGGCCTGCGCCCGATCGAGGGCAAGAGCATCGACCTCGGCGGTATATCGGGGATCGCCTACTACACGGTCGAGCGTGACGGTTTTCACGTCGTCGCCACGCTTGCGCAGGGTGAGGCAGGAACGCCGATCCGCGTCGTGTCCGTCCTTGAACCTGGTCAGCGCGTGGTTCTCTCAACGCCGCAACAAGCGGCAGCGATCGAGATCAGCCGGGAAGGCGACAACGCACTCGTTCGCAAGGCCAACGTAGCTGTGAACTGAGCCTCAACTCAACTTGAACAGCCGTGATGCGGAATGGAGCTGCACATGTCCACCATCCACCTTCATCGGACCACCACTGCGACTCCAGAGCAATACGTTGCCGGACTGACCGATTTCGGACCTGGGCGCTCGAAGCTCTTCGGCAACAGCGCCGACGCGTACCTCAAGGTGCATCTCCGCGGCGGCTCGCATGCAGACGTCACAGAAGGCTCCGGCGGGATTTGGGAACGCCTGTATTACGACTGGTCCGATCCCGGTCGTGTCGTCCTCAACACGATCGACTCCAACGTGTGGGGTGGCGCGTCGGGCCACGTCTATACCTTTACCCGTCAGCCCAACGGAATGACCGACATTGACGTGGTGGTCGTACGCGACGGCAAAAACCTCTGGGGGCGGCTGCTCGGTTTCGTGCTCGGAACGATCGGCAGGCGCGTTCTGGAAAAGGCGTTTGAAAACTCCGTCAAGGCCATCGAAGTCCGGAACAACAAGTCTGAACGTCTCGAGGCAGTTCATTCCAGCCTCGCCGCCTGAGCGGTGCGGCAGCGGGCGAAACCAGCCGGAGGTCACTGTCATCAACGTCGGGACGGATGTCGCACTGGCGTTCGGCTTTTTCGAGTTTCGCGTCACCCGCGCATCCATGGGCTTCTAAAAGCGCCGCAGGCATTGCTTGAAAAAGAGTGCGCGTCAGAGCGCGAATACCACGGAGGTTCGCTATGAAGATATTCGTTGCCGGCGCCACCGGCGCCGTAGGCCTTCCGCTGGTGCGCGCACTATGCACGTTTGGTCATCAGGTAACCGGCATGACACGCGCCGGTCCAGGCGCAGATCGACTCCGCGAACTTGGCGCCTCGGCCTGCGCCGCCGATGTCTTCGATCCGAAGGCGGTGCGCGATGTGATCGCAGCGGCGGCGCCGGATGTGGTGATTGACCAGCTGACCTGGCTTCCCGCCAATCCCGCCGACATCATCAAGTCCATGCCCAACGATACTCGCCTTCATCGAGAGGGCGGGGGAAACCTGCTCGCTGCGGCCGAACAGCTCGGCGTCAGGCGCTACATCCTGCAGTCGCGTGGCTTCTACCTCGATGCTTCCGAAGGGCGGCTCGCCGATGAGACTGCCAAACTTCGCTATCAAGCGCCCGGCGAGATTGGCGAGAGCACGCGCGCCATCGGAGCCTATGAGGATCGTGTCCTGGTGTCGGAAGCCCTGGAGGGCGTGATTTTGCGCTATGGCTTCTTCTACGGCCCCGGTACGTGGTACCGCCCGGACGGAGCCATCGCCGAGCAGGCGCGCAATCGCGAGTCGGCAATCATCGGCGAAGGCAACGCCGTCTGGTCCTTCGTCCACATCGACGACGCCGTCGCCGCAACCGTTGCCTCAGTGACGGCTGAACCCGGCATCTATAACGTCGTGGACGACGATCCGCTGTCCGTTTCCGAATGGCTGCCGGCCTTCGCTCGGTGGGTCGATGCGCAGCAGCCGTCACGCGTGAGCGTGGAAGAGGCGCTGAAGATGGCTGGCGAGGAAGCGGTCTACTACCATACGAAGCTGACGGGTGCCTCCAACAGCCGGGCCAAGGCAAAGCTCGGGTTTTCACCGCGACCGTTGCTCTGGAAAAAGCCGCCGCTTCCCATCGAACAAGCCGACGGTGATGCGGCGATCGGCCATGAACTTTGTTTCTGGTTGCTGTCCCTTTGTCATTGGTTGCTGACAGCGGGCGTTTTGAAAGCCTGCCGTCTTGCAAGACCAGTGATGTCGCGTATCTCGGACGGCGGTCGCCCGGATTCCGGGGGGCGAACAACGTGGGCCAATTCTTCAGGAGCGCCTCATGGACGTTCGACAACAGCAACTGGTAGGCGCCGGCCGGAATGAGCCGTGGCCATACCTGGATTTTTGGGGGAAGCATGACTGCGTCAACCTGCTGTCAACGTCGACGAATCGAGGCTGGTCCGGTCTGTCGGCCCAATTGTGCAGTGTCAGGAAAACGGTGGCCCCGTGGCGGACCCCGCAATCCGAGATCAGGATTTGCGTCGATGTCAGCGGCAACAAATCGTCCATCGCGCGGCGTGCCCCGGGCATCGAAAGCCGGATAGTCGTAAGGCGAGGCACAGTTTGGTTCTCTCCTCCCGATTTGCAGGAAGGATTGGTTGATATCGCCGACGACATGAGCGGAGTTTTGCATATCTACCTTCCGCTTACCCACTTCTCTCCGGGCAATTTCGATATCAACGTCAGTGAGTCTGTAGTCGGCGGGTTGAGCTACGAAAATGCCTTCGACGATCCGTTGCTGGCCGAGATCGGATGTGCGATCGCGTCAGAGCTGCAGACTGAAACCTCCGCCGGCCGCCTCCTCATTGAAGGCCTCGCATCCGGCCTGGCGGCGAGGCTGGTTCAGAAGTGCACTAGAGAATCGACCAGCCAGTCCATTGGCTCTCCCGCACGAGGAGCACTCGATCGGCGCAGACTCCAGCGTGTGCTGGACTACATTGAAGCGAACCTGGAGGGCGATCTCACCCTTGATCAAATGGCGTCGATTGCCTGCCTGAGCCGGTTTCACTTTGCCCGCGCCTTCAAGCAAGCCGTCGGACAATCGCCTCATCGCCACGTCAGCGCCAAGCGCCTCAACCGTGCGAAAGCCTTGCTGATGCACGGTGATCGATCGTTAGTGGATATTGCGCTGTCGCTCAGCTTTGCCAGCCAGGCCAATTTCACACGGGCGTTCAGGCAAGCAACAGGTCACGCGCCCGGTCAGTTTCGCCAGTCATTTGGATCGCAACAACCGGAACCGTCATTGAGACGCGCTCTGTCTGTTCCGGCTTGAATCTGACACGCCTCTGCCAACGCTCGTGGGCGCAATCGCTGGCAGATATCACGCAGAAAGATCAGCTTTTCATCAAACCAATTCTTGAGCTTACACCTAGACCGCTCCGACATTCCATCAATCGTGAGAGTTAGGAGCGCGATTCGCGTCAAGCTGCGCGCGTCATCATTTTCGTATCTGCCTCTGCGGCCCCGATCGCCAGCAGCAAATGACAAAACAACAGCAGGCGATGCAAAGAATTCGGCCGGTCCCTTCACCATGTTCGATTGCAATGAAGCAAGGCACAAGAACTGTCACAGCTGCGTTGCGGCGACCGTCACGGCTCGCCTGGCGCCGATATCGAACGGCAAGACGACAGAGGAGTCCAGGGATGAGAATCATACATGCAAGCGGATTGTCGGGTTTTGCTCGCAGGACAGCTGAGTCAGCATCCGACGTCGCCCGTGTCGTTCACAACCTAGTCATGGACGTACGCGACAGCTACCGGCCCGAACTGCATTACATGCGCGGCCCGGGCCCAAATTGGCGGACCAAGCATCAACCCAGGCAAAACGCCGGTTCTGAAGCCGTGCCGCCGGCCAGGCACCAACAGCTCTCGCTGGGGTATGTGCACCGCCGCGGCACGGCCGACCCCATCCGATAGCCGGTCGAGGTTACGCAATCATGTTCGTGAAACCAGTGTACCTGCTTGCCGTTTCGCTCTTGATCAACCTGGCGACAATCTCGCGGGCCGGATCCTCGGAGCGCATCTCCGATCGAGCGTCTAATCGCGCTCGTTGGGCGGAAACCCGAGGATGGATGCTGCTCGTCGGCGCCGCGCTTTGCATCGCATTGATGGCTGTACTGAGCGGTTCGGTGCACGCCGGCGTCGCCCTCGAAGAACGCAAACTGCCGATGAAGTTCACCTGGGTCGATTGCCAGCCGAATTGCCGGGGCTGGCTCAGCGCGGCCGGTGTCGTGACTGCCGATAGTCCGGGGGATTTTGATGAATTCGCCCGAGGGCGACAGCTCGGCGGCGCGACCATCGTGTTGGATTCCAGCGGCGGATCGGTCAACGCCTCGATTGCGCTTGGAAGGCGTTTCCGCGAGCTTGGGGCACTGACTACCGTCGGCGTCAGCGTCCAGACCAATACCGCCCAGAGTGCTCCCGCCAATATGGCGCCTGTAGCCTATTGCGAATCGATGTGCGTCTTCCTTCTGCTGTCGGGCAAGACGCGTTACGTGCCCGAGACTGCTCATGTCCGGGTGCATCAGATCTGGCTCGGCGACCGCGCCAATGATGCCAAGGGCGCAATCTACAGCGCAGATGATCTGATGATCGTGGAACGCGATATCGGGCGCCTCGCCAAATACACCTTCGATATGGGCGGCGCGGGCGATCTGTTGTCGCTTTCGCTCAACGTGCCACCGTGGGAAGATCTGCATGAACTGTCTCGGGATGAATTGCGACTGACCAATCTCGTCACCACCGATATGGTTGCTCGGGCGGACAGCCCCAATGCAGCGATGGTCGAACTGATGCCCAAACCGGTGCAGGGTCGCTTCGTAAGCAGCGCTGTCGCGACCTCTCCGGAGCCGGCAAGACCTGTCAAGTCGGCCGAAGCTATCAGCCGCACAGGCGGCGTGAGGACGGCGATGACCCCGTCTGGGCAAGAGTAGCAGGTAGCCCATCTGAGGAACTGCTGAAAGCTTCCCTGTTCCGCGCCACACGCGCATCGCTGGTCGCGTTGTTCGGGAGGCCGATTTATATCTTTCTGGCTCCCGGTTCGAGTGACGCTGGCCGCTAAACTCTATTCCTTGCCTGAGCTGATACCACTTTGCCCGTGCCCTCAAGCAAGCCATCTGGCAACCTCCGTCATCGCTACATTAGCGCCGGGCGCCGCGCGAAAGCCCTATTGATGCAAGCTGCTCGATCGTTGGTGGATATTGCGCTGGCGCTCAGCGTTTCTGACCATGAGGCGAGTTCTTCTCGTTCTGGCTTGGACCTGATCTGAAATACGTCGAACGCGCCCGGTTGTGCCGACTTGATCGCGTCACACATTCGGCATTTTCCAAACGCGGCCGTCACCTCAGACAGTCTTGAGTATGCCGCGCGGCCAATATCCGTGCATTTGCGTCTGCCGCCCCGATCGCCCGCAACAAATGACAAAACCACAGCACGCGATGCAAAGCCTTCGGCCGATCACTTCACTAGGTTCGATGCGAGAGAACGAGATGCCTGCAGCCGCAGGCCCTGCAACGAACGGAGATCGACATGGCCACCGCGACCGCACTGAAACCCTCGAAGCAGCTTCCGCCGCCGAATAGCGACTTCTTTCAATTCGCCGAAACGCTCTCCGACGAGGAACGGGCGATCGTGAAGAAGGTCCGCACCTATATGGAGACGAATGTCCAGCCCATCATCAACAAGTACTGGGTCGAGGACGCGTTCCCGCTCGAGCTGCTTCCGTCCTTCAAGGAGCTGAACATCGCCGGTCTGGGCATGCATGGTTACGGCTGCCCGGGCGGAAGCCCCTTGCTGTTCGGTTTGGTCGGCCTGGAGATCGCGCGAATTGATGTGTCGTTCTGTACCTTCTATGGCGTCCACACCAGTCTCGCGATGAATTCCATCTACATCGCGGGCACTGAGGAGCAGAAGCAGACGTGGCTGCCGCAGATGGCGCGCATGGAAAAGGTCGGCTGCTTCGCGCTGACCGAGCCGCTCGTGGGCTCTGGGGCTGCTCGTGGTCTCACGACCACAGCGAAACGCGAAGGCGACACCTGGATCCTCAACGGCCAGAAGCGCTGGATCGGTAACGCACCGTGGTGCGACATCTCGATCGTCTGGGCCCGCGACGTCGCCGACAACCAGGTCAAGGGCTTCATCGTCGAGAACAAGACGACGCCTGGGTTCAGCGTCGAGAAGATGCAGAACAAGATCGCGCTGAAGGTCGTGCAGAACGGCCAGATCACGATGACCGACTGTCGCGTGCCTGATGCAAATCGTCTCCAGGGAGGCCAAGGAACGTTTCGCGACGCTGCGCAGGCGCTGCGCAGCACCCGGTATGGCTCCGGGTGGGAAATCACCGGCGCCCAGATGGGCGCCTACGAAAATGCCCTCAAGTATGCCCAGGAGCGCTTGCAATTTGGCAAGCCGATCGGGTCGTTCCAGCTCGTTCAGGATCTTCTGGCGAAGATGCTCGCCAACATCGTGGCCTGTCAAAGCATGCTGGTCCGCTCGGCGCAGCTGGAGGCCGAAGGCAAGCTGACGGATGCGCATGCCGCGCTTGTCAAGGCGTTCTGCACGGTCAAAGCGCGGGAAACGGTCGCCTGGGCCCGCGAGCTGATGGGTGGAAACGGGATCCTGGTCGACTACAACGTGGCGCGCTTCTTTGCCGATGCCGAGGCGATCTACTCCTACGAAGGCACCTACCAGATGCAGAACCTGATCGTCGGCAAGGCGATCACCGGGCTCAGCGCCTTCGTGTGATGTCGCCAACGGGCCGGCGCTCGCCTGCCGGCCCACCCCTCAGGCAGGAGCAATCGATATGTCGACAGCAACAGTGACGCCGTCTCCGGCGGTCGTCCCCACCGCTTCGCAAGCGCTGACGCTTGCGAACGTTCTCTACAGGAAGCAGGGAGCGATCGCTTATGTGACGGTCAATCGGCCCAACGTCCTCAACGCGCTGAATGCGGCGACATGGGCAGCCTTGGAGGCTGCCTTCAAGAATGCGCAGAACGACTCGGACGTGCGGGGCGTCATCCTGACGGGCGCGGGCGACAAGGCCTTCATCGCGGGCGCCGACATCGGCGAGCTCGCGCAAGCGACAGCGATCGATGCGGAGCGGTCGAGCCGCTCCGGACAGCAGATCCTCGACTTGATCGAAAATCTCGGCAAGCCGGTGATCGCGGCGATCAATGGCTTTGCGCTCGGCGGCGGCTGCGAGACCGCGATGGCGTGCACCATCCGCATCGCCGTGGAGCACGCGAAGTTCGGCCAGCCGGAGGTGAAGCTCGGACTGCTTCCAGGTGGTGGCGGCACGCAGCGGCTGCCGCGCCTCGTCGGCAAGGGCCGTGCTCTTCAGCTCATTCTGTCGGGCGGACTGATCAGCGCGCAGGAAGCTTACCGCATCGGGCTCGTCAACGAAGTCGTCCCGGCCGCGGACCTGATCGCGCGTGTGGAGTCAATCCTGAACGAGATCGCCGCCAACGCGCCGATCGCCGTCAAGTATGCGCTCGACGCCGTGAACAACGGAATGGAGACAAGCCAGAACGAAGGTCTGACCCTCGAAGCGTCCTACTTCGGGCTGTGCGCCGGAACGGAGGACAAGAAGGAAGGGACCTCGGCCTTCCTCGAGAAGCGCGCACCGCATTTCGCGGGGCGTTGATCACAATCATTTCAGGAGAAACGCAAATGGCAAACGAAAACATCTTCTCGGGCCTAAAGGTCGTGGACTTCTCGAGCTTCGTCGCCGCACCAGGCGCGGCCGTGATCCTCGCCGACTTCGGCGCCGATGTCATCAAGGTCGAGCCGCCGCAAGGCGACATGTGGCGAGGCGGCAACCGGACCCCGATCCAGCCGATGTCCGAAGATCCCTATCAATGGCATCTCGCCAACCGCAACAAGCGCAGCATCGCGCTCAATTTGAAGTCACAAAGCGCGCAGCAGGTTCTTTTCGAACTCGTCAACTGGGCCGACGTGTTCATCGTCAATACGCCGCACCATGCGCGCAAGCAGCTCAAGCTCGAATATGAGGATGTAGCGGGGTGGAACCCGCGCCTGATCTACGCCGATCTCACCGGCTTCGGCGAGAACGGGCCGGATGCCGACCTGCCTGGCTTCGATGTCACGGCTTACTGGGCGCGCAGCGGGCTGTTGTCGATGACTCGCGATGCCGGCGCGCCGCCGACCTGGCCCGTGGGCGGCAGCGGCGACAACGCCACGGCGGTCGGTCTCTATTCCGCGATCGTCACTGCCCTCTACCGGCGCGAACGCACCGGCAAAGGCTCATATGTCACGACCTCGCTGCTTGCCCAGGGTGTGTGGTCGGCGAGTGTGTCCATTCAGGCGGCCCTCTCCGGCGCCAAGTTTCCTCCGATGCACGATCGCACGCATCCCGCCAACGCAGCGATGAACGTCTATCGTTCCTCCGACGGGACATGGTTCGTTCTTATCGTCACGCCCGACAAGTTCGTGACCGTCGTGAAGGCGATCGGCCGGGCGGACCTGCTGACCGATCCGCGCTTCTCCAGTCCGGCGCAGATCATGGCGAACATGACACCGCTCACGGCCATCTTCGACGAGCTTTTCGGCGCTCACCCCATGGCGCATTGGCATTCGGTCTTCGCTGGCCTGAACGTCACCTTTGGAGAAGTCCGCGGACCGCAAGAGGTGATCAATGATCCGCAACTGACCGAAAACGAGATCATAGTTCCGATGGAAGGCGCGGGTGACAAGGTCAGCTCAACGATCAGCAGTCCGATCAAGGTGCATGGCGTCGTGAAGGTTCTGGCCCGGCGTGCGCCCGGCCTCGGTGAGCACACCGAGGAAATTCTCGGCGAGCTCGGTTTCGACGCCAAGAGCATCGCTAACCTGCGCGAAAGCGGTGCCGTTCCGGGCGCAAAGGAACGCACGGCCTAGTCGCAAAACCATCGAACGAGGCAGCACGCAATGAGTGACATCAATACGGAAATTTCCGGCGGCATCCTGCGGGTCGAGCTGAATCGCCCGGCCCAGAAGAACGCGTTGACGGCCGGCATGTACACGAGCCTCGCCGGCATCTTCGGGGAAGCTGACAAGGATGAGGCGGTCCGTGTCGTGCTCTGGCACGGCGCCGGCGATGCGTTCTGCGCCGGCAACGACATCGCGGATTTCCTCAAGAATCGGCCTGGGCCCGGCGAATCCCCGCAGTCCGCCCTGATCAACGCGTTCATCGGGTTCGAAAAGCCGATCGTCGCGGCCGTGCAAGGCGCCGCGGTCGGCGGCGGCACCACCATGCTGGCGCACTGCGATTTTGTCTACGCAGGCGAGAGCGCGAAGTTCAAGTTGCCGTTTATCGATCTCGCCCTGGTACCGGAATTCGCTTCGAGCTTCTCGATACCTGCGCGCGTCGGGCATCTCCGGGCGGCGGAAATGTTCCTGTTCGGCGATCCGTTCACGGCCGAGCGGGCGGCGGAGTTGGGCCTCGTGACCCGTGTGCTGCCCGATCGCGATCTGCTCGCGACCGCTACTGCGACGGCGCAGAAGCTAGCGGCAAAACCGGCCGGCGCGTTGCGTGCCTCCAAGCGGCTGATCAAGCAGGCCTGGGTCGACCAGCTCAGAGTGGCCGCGAAATTCGAAAGCCGGGAGTTCAGCGAGCGCTTGCACTCCGCGGAAGCTTCCGAAGCCTTAACGGCTTTCCGCGAGAAGCGGCCGCCCAATTTCACCAACCTGCCGAAGACACGCGCGGCCGAATAGTCCGGCGTCAGCGAAGCGACACAAAAGGACAGACCATGACCGTACTCCATACCACGCAGATAAATGCCGCATCGGGCGCGACCCGCTCTAGCCGGCTGTTCCTTCTCGACCTGAGCGGCGGCCGCGTCCTGTCGATGGATCCGGACGGCTCGCATCCCCAGGTCATCGCCGCCGACTGTCCCCATCCCGACGGGATCGTCGTCGACGTCGCGGCCGGTCATGTCTACTGGACCAACATGGGCGTCGTACCGGGCCTGAACGATGGCTCGATCGAGCGCGCTGACCTCGACGGAAAGAATCGCAGATTCATCGTTCCGTCGGGTGGCACGTTTACGCCTAAGCAAATCCATCTCGATAAGGCGAACGGCAAGCTCTACTGGTCCGATCGCGAAGGAATGCGCGTGATGCGCTGCAATCTTGACGGCTCGCAGATCGAGACTCTCGTCCAGACCGGAGCGGGCGCGAACGACCGCTGCGACCAGGCGAGGTGGTGCGTCGGGATCGCCGTGGATCCGGTGCAGAGACAGATCTACTGGACGCAAAAAGGCGCCGACAACGCCTGTGTCGGCCGCATCTTGCGCGCCGGGATCGAGATCCCGAAGGGCGAGACGGCGGCCAATCGCAGCGACATCGAGGTTTTCTTCAACGGCTTGCCTGAGCCGATCGACCTCGATCTCGATCTTGACCATCGAGTTCTCTACTGGACCGACCGCGGCAACCCGCCGAGCGGCAATACGGTGAACCGTGCGCCCGTCGATGCGAAGCCTGCGCAGAACATCCCGCAGATCGTAGTTTCGAACTTGATGGAGGGCATCGGCCTCGCGCTCGATGTGCCGGGCAACCGCATGTTCGTGACCGACTTCGCTGGTTCGCTCTACGTCGCGAATCTCGATGGGACCGACAAGCGGATGCTTCTCGGCGCTCAAGGCAACCTGACCGGCATCGCATACGCCGAAATCTAACCAACGCATTGGAGAAGTGACATGACCGACACCAAGGCTATTCGCCGTATCGCCGTCATCGGCACCGGCGTGATCGGCGCGAGCTGGGCAGCTCTGTATCTCGCCAAGGGACTGCAGGTCGTTGCGACGGATATTGCGCCCGATGCAGAAGTCGCGCTGAGAAAGTTCGTGAAGGCCGCTTGGCCGGCGCTCGAACGATTGGGTCTGTCGCCTGGCGCATCGCAGTCGAACCTTACGTTCACGCCCGATCTCGCGAAAGCGCTGGTCGGCGCTCACCTGGTCCAAGAGAATGGGCCGGAACGCCTGGACTTCAAGCGAAAGCTTTATGGGCAGATCGATGAACTGCTGCCGTCCGATGTGATCATCGCGTCGAGCTCGTCGGGACTCAAGATGAGCGACATCCAGTCGGGCGCCACATCACATCCGGAACGCTGTGTCATTGGTCATCCGTTCAACCCGCCGCATTTGATCCCGCTGGTCGAGGTGGTCGGCGGAGCAAAGACCTCGGAAGAGACGATCCGGAGTGCAATCGAGTTCTATAGATCGATCGGAAGGAAGGCGATACGGCTCAACAAGGAAATGCCGGGCCATGTTGCCAACCGCCTGCAGGCCGCGCTGGGACGTGAGGTCTATTACCTCGTTGCCGAGGATGTGCTGAGCGCCGCCGATGTCGACGACGCGCTCTCCTGGGGCCCTGGCCTGCGCTGGGGCATCATGGGCAACATGATGCTCAATCACCTCGGTGGCGGCGCGGGTGGCATCGAGCATTTCCTTCACCAGTTTGCCGGCCCGACGACCACGTGGTGGAAGGCACTCGGTTCGCCGGTGCTCACGCCCGAGGTCCAGAAGAAGCTGATCGACGCCGTTCATGCCGAGGTCGGATCGCGCACCATCGAGGAGCTCGAAGCCGAGAGAGACGAAACTCTTCTCGGCCTCCTTGAACTACGCGCCAAGCGTTCGGAGAAGCTCTCACCACAACGTCACACCGAATAGCGAGTGCTTCAACGAGCCAGTCGTGTTTTCTGCTTGAGGAATCCACCATGAACAGCATCGCGATTTCGATGTCGCGCCTTTGCCTGACCTCACGATTCGGCTCGGTGGAGCGACCGCGCCAATTCATCAGTTTGGCCAAGCCGCGCGTTATGGCGCTCTCGCTGTTCACCGCGCTCGTTGGATTGATGATCGCACCGATACGCCTGGAACCACTCTATGGCTTCATCGCAATTCTGGCTATTGCAGCCGGCGCCGGCGCCGCCGGTGCATTAAACATGTGGTTCGACGCCGATATCGACGCGGTCATGGCTCGCACGGCGATGCGGCCAATTCCCCGCGGCAAGGTCTCGAAGGCGGAGGCACTTGTCTTCGGACTAGTCCTTGGCATTATCGCCGTCACGACTCTCGCCTTGGCGACGAATCTGGCGGCGGCCGCGCTGTTGGCCGGCACCATCCTCTTCTATGTCGTCGTGTACACGGCGTGGCTGAAACGGGCGACACGACATAACATCGTCATCGGCGGGGCCGCCGGCGCGCTTCCGCCGGTGATCGGATGGGCCGCGGCCACCGGGCAGATCGGGCTCGAGCCGCTGACACTTTTCCTCATTATCTTCCTCTGGACGCCGCCGCATTTCTGGGCGCTGGCGCTCAATCGCAGCGATGATTATGCCCGTGCTGGCGTCCCCATGCTGCCAGTTGTTGCGGGACGGACCGCAACGACGCGGCAGATCTTGATCTACAGCGGCCTCCTTGTCCTCGCTTCCGAGCTACCCGTGGGCCTTGGGTTTGCAGGCGCGGTCTATGGCGGGATCGTCGCGATCTGCGGCACGATCTTCCTGCTGCTTGCATACCGCCTGAATAATAGCCTTCGGGCCGATCGTGCCGCCGCTCACAGGCTATTCCTGTTCTCCATCACCTATCTGTTCGTACTGTTCGCGGTTCTCCTGATCGACCACGGTAGCGGTTCGTTCTCACGTATGACTGCCTTGCCTGGTCGCAGCATCGCACCCACACACGCCGATACTTTGCCAAGCGCCGCTTCGAGCGAAGGCGCCCTCATCAAACTCAGCATGTGCGAGGTCTGACATGCGATACGTTTTTCTTGCTCCGGTCCTGATCGGCGCCTCGATGCTCGGTGGCTGCACCGAAGGCGTCCTCGATCCGAAGGGACCCATCGCCCTTGCCGAACGGCAGATCCTGATCAACGCGACCGGCATTATGCTGGCGATCGTGATCCCGGTGGTCATTGCGACACTTGGCGTTGCCTTCTGGTTCCGCGCATCGAATGAGCGGGCGCGCTATCGGCCGGACTTCGTCCATTCCGGCCGCATCGAGATGCTCGTCTGGTCGATCCCGCTGATGACCATATTGCTCACCGGCACTGTGGCCTGGATTGGTGCATACGATCTTGATCCGCCCAAGCCGATTGTCTCTTCGACGAAGCCCATCAAGATTCAGGCCGTCTCGCTCGACTGGAAATGGCTGTTCATCTATCCGGAGCTGGGTGTCGCGAGCGTCAATCACCTGACGATTCCGGTCGGCACGCCGGTGAGCTTCGAGCTGACCTCCTCAGGCGTCATGAACAGCTTCTTCGTGCCGCAGCTCGCCGGGCAGATCTACACCATGGCCGGAATGGTGACGCGTCTGAACCTGCGGGCTGACTATTCCGGAACCTACCGTGGGATGTCCGCGAATTTCAGCGGCGACGGCTTCGCTGATATGCACTTCAACGTCGACGCGATGCCACCCGAGCGCTTTGCGCAGTGGGTCGCATCGATCCGCAGCGCCGGTCCGGTGCTGGACTCGACGACCTATGCCGATCTCGCCAAGCCGAGCGCCGCCGTAACGCCATTCACGTATCACTCGGTCACGCCTGGCCTGTTTGACAGCATCCGGATGGTCTCCATGCAGTCAGACGAAGCGTTGTGCCGCAGCTATCCCACATCGATGAGGGCAGAGAAATGACGCTTCTTGGCAAGTTGGACTGGAGTGCTGTTCCCTTCGATCAGCCGATCATCATGGGCACGGTCGGCGGCACGGTTGTCGCCATCGTCTCCGTGCTCTTTTGGCTCACGCTCAAGGGTTACGTTCCGTACCTCTGGCGAGAGTGGATCACCTCCGTCGACCACAAGCGCATCGGCGTCATGTATATCGTCCTGGCGCTGGTCATGCTCGTGCGCGGCTTCGCGGACGGAATCATGATGCGCACGCAGCAGGCCGTCGCTGCCGGCGGAGCGCAAGGATACCTGCCGCCCGAGCATTTCGACCAGATTTTCTCGGCGCATGGCACAATCATGATTTTCTTCGTGGCCATGCCGCTTGTGATCGGATTGATGAACTTTGCCGTCCCGCTGCAACTCGGCGTCCGCGACGTGGCATTCCCAACCATGAATTCGATCAGCTTCTGGCTCACCGCATCCGGCGTTCTCCTGACGAACGTCTCGCTCGCGGTCGGCGAGTTCGCAAAGACCGGCTGGTTCGCCTATCCGCCGCTTAGCGAGCTGCAATTCTCGCCCGGGGTCGGTGTCGACTACTATCTCTGGTCGCTGCAAATCTCCGGCATTGGGACCTTGTTGAGCGGCGTCAATTTCGTCACGACGAGTCTGAAGATGCGGGCTCCCGGCATGAGTTACATGCGCATGCCGGTCTTCTGCTGGACGGCGCTCGCTGCGAACCTGCTGATTGTGGCGGCGTTCCCCGTGCTCACCGCGCTTTTCGCAATGCTTCTCCTTGATCGCTACCTTGGCTTTCACTTCTTTACCGTGGATGCCGGTGGCAACGCGATGATGTATGTGAATCTGTTCTGGGTTTGGGGCCATCCCGAAGTCTACATCCTGGTCCTACCTGCATTTGGCGTCTTTTCCGAAGTCGCCGCTACCTTCTCCGGCAAGTCGCTGTTCGGTTATCGCTCGATGGTACTCGCGACCATGGCGATCTGCGTGCTCTCCTACACGGTCTGGCTCCATCATTTCTTCACGATGGGCGCCAGCGCGAGCGTCAACGCTTTCTTCGGCATCACAAGCATGATCATCGGGGTACCAACGGGCGTCAAAGTCTTCAATTGGCTGTTCACAATGTATGGCGGTCGGGTCCGGTTTACGGTGCCGGTGTTGTGGACGATCGGCTTCATGG
>NZ_JBBIAM010000145.1:0-22336 GCF_054185185.1 Bradyrhizobium sp. UFLA05-153 | reverse complement strand
CCTTCAGTGCCGCGTCGATCTTGCGTCTCGTCTTCTTCGTCATTGCTCACTCCGTCTATCAGACGGAGCGGCCTTTTCCAACTAAGCCTCCGGTCCCAAAATCGGGGTCCATTTCAGTCATGGCGATCACCTCGGCATGATTAAGGGAGTCTCGTGTCCGATTGTCGCCCGTCGGACTATAAACGAAGCGCTTGATATTATCGAGGTTTGAAAGGCGCCGCCGCTTGTTGTCGATCGAACGAGCTCTATCCGATGCCGCTTTCGACCCAGCACGGCCCTTTAACTGTTGCTGCTCGAGTTCAGAAATTTCTTCCCTTAGGTTGCCTGCCACCCACTTGCGGATGTCGTTATCGTAGCCTCGGATTAGGAACCAGGCGAAGGCGTGTATTGTGGAAACCTCTACTCTCGGATCAAACTCAAGCCTTTGCTTAATCTCGTCGCAGGCCGCGTTCGTATAGGTAATGACGCCGACCTTCTGGCCCTTCTTTGAAAGAACGCTGCCCTGATCGCGGCAGACGTGGCGAATTGCTTCCACCAGGGAGCGCGTTTTTCCAGATCCTGCGCCGGCATAGAGAAAGAAGCTTTTGGGGGCCGATAAATTAAGGCAAGCCAGTATTGTGGCGTCTGCCCCCGCATCTGTCTTGTCATCATCGATGGCGGCAGTCATGCCTTCGTGTCCCCGTTTTCTAGTAGAATATCGACCTGCTTCTTTTCAAGTCGGGACTGGAGCCATACGAGGCCGTCCGCAATGTAGGACGGCACTTTGATTGTATCGAAGTCTTTTGCATCGATCACCTCAAGTGCGAACTCTGCCTTTTTGCCGTTCCTGAGAGCATCGTACATGTCTTTGCCGACGGCTCCTGCATCGCCACCCTTGAGAATCGCTTCGCGGAACTTTCGGATAAGCCCACCGCCTTCCAGCTTTGAGAAGAATACAAGGTTTTCGAAGGCGAGCGCATCCTCAAAAGTGTATGGTTGAGCAGTCTCGACCTGCGACGCGCCCAAAAGCTGCACTTGCACGGGAGTTTGATAGGCGGCGCGAACCGCGAAGAGCTGATCGTCGGAGTTCTCGATATTTTGGCCTTCTCATCGGCATTCATTAGTGCATCGACATTTGTGAGCTTCGGTATCCACGTCTTCAACGTGTCATTGTTTGTTTTTTGGCCAGCCCCTTTCTGCGGCTGTGCTGAACTTCCCGTGGCATCGACCGTATCCAGATCGGTAATGATAAGCGTCAACAAGCCAAGACAGTCGATTAGTGGTTTGAGGCGATGAGCGTGACTGCCACCGATCTCCAACAACGTTACGTAGCTCTGGTTCAGCCTCTCATAGTTATTGCGGATCAAATTCGGCAACAACATACGTTCCGCTGGTCCTTCGACCAGAATGGCTGCGTCAGCGAAGAACAGATCGGCGTGGTGAGCTCGCAGGTAGCGAGTGACAAAGCGTTGCGTCTCGTTCGTCGTTCCGAATATCTCTTGGAGGTTAATGACCGTAGACACAGGAATTCGTGCTGCCATGCCAGC
Organism: Bradyrhizobium sp. UFLA05-153; assembly: GCF_054185185.1. Lineage (NCBI taxonomy): Bacteria > Pseudomonadati > Pseudomonadota > Alphaproteobacteria > Hyphomicrobiales > Nitrobacteraceae > Bradyrhizobium > Bradyrhizobium sp. UFLA05-153. Next base: position 20,810 of record NZ_JBBIAM010000145.1, on the reverse strand, counting down.
GGGAAGTCGTCTAAAGTAACGGAGATTCGCGAATGGGATTTCGTGAGCGACGTGGCTTGAATGTGTGCTGACGATTAATTGTGTTCGAAATGTCTGACTGCCTTTGAGCTCGTCGTGTTGACGAAGGACATCATAGGCCTTCTTTACAAATACCTGCTGCACTTGAGCATGGAGATGAGCCTCGGGTTCTTCAATCAGTACAAGGTGAAGAGGCTCAATTTCTAGAGTCAGGATCGTTTTCGATGCCTTGCCTACGCGCATCCAGGCATCCCGAAAGCTCATGAGCCGAAAAATCATTGAGATCAGGTTTTGGTAACCCAATCCGTTATTGTTCTCAGGAAGGCGCAGAAGGGGTGTGACCTCACCCTCGACACTGGTGACATCGACCATGAACGTAACGGCCGCTGCGTGATTTAGTCCATCGATCGCTTTCAAGCGGGGCGAAACCTTCGGACGTGGATCACTGACACCAGGATAGCCCATGTCCTCAACTTCCTGGAACGCTTCAGCAAAGCTCTCGGTCAGACGTTGATCAAATGCGTCCTGTGCCGCTTCGATCGCTTCGAGGGCGCCAAGGTCTTTCGCGTCTGGGCCTTTGGCCGGGTCAAGATGTTTGGAGTAGTAGCTGCGAAGCTGATCCGATAGCCGGCTTCCTGCTGGGCCTGACGATGCGCCCTCATCGTCGTCCTTTGCTATCTCCTCACCAAAGCCGCGCTGTGCCGGAATGTCGTGAACGCGGACTAGGCCTTTTAGCGGATCGCCATCTATGGGTAAGGATGAGGCTGTCAGAGGTTGGAGTTGGGCCTGAGATTTAACTGGTGGTTTGAGCTGTGATGGGTCCAAAGTGTAGGCGCGAAGCGCGAAATGCCGAGACAGACGGCGGCTGAGATAGTCGATGAGGGTCGACGGCCAGAGAGTAAGCTTTGGTGGCTCGGCGGGAGCGATATTGCCTTCCGGTTGCACTGAGGCCTGTTGAGCTGACGCGGTTGCCCTTAAACTGTCAGCTTCGGCTATGGCCGCGATGAAATCCTTGTATAGAGCCGTAAGATCGTCAGGCTCGTAGCGCAAGCGGACGCCAAGTGCTCCGCCTTCCCAATCGAGGGTCGGAATCAGATCGCGAACCCGATGCATTTCGCCGGAAGCCACATTGAGCCATAGATCCAAAGTGGGCAGTAGGGACTCCCACCGCGATATCTAGGCTGACAATTTCATTTGCCTGGTTGGCATTGATCCAGCTTTGTCCGATGGCATCAATCGATGGCCAATGGCAGAGCGTAAAGTCATGAAGCTCGAAGGGACAACGTTGGGGGACGAGAAATCGCCGGAGCGCCAGCATTGCGGAAGACTTGCCGCTGTTGTTTGCCCCAACGAAGAGCGTTGTTTTTTCCGAGAGATCAACGCGAGTGGATAATAGCTTTCTGAAATTAGCGATTTCGACGAAACTGATGTGCAAGATGTGCCCCGAATGAATCTGATTTGACCCTTAGAGTCCACACCGCCTAGCGGACATGTGAAAGGATGACCTCAACCGAATTGGCTCACCAGGTTGACAAGTCGTGGCGGTTAGAGTTTCGCAACTAGGTCAGCAAACTTCTTGCTGACCAGCCTGAAGCCCTCTTCTGTCGGATGCAGCTCGTTTCCCCAATCCTTCTTGTAGGTCCCATCGTGCCTCAGCGTGTTGCGAAGGTTCAGATAGTGGACATGTCCAAAGCCAGGAGTAGCGCTGACGTCCTTCAACATCGCGTTGAACTGATCGATGAGCTTGACGACCACGGCGGAGTTCTTCATGAAGTCAACGTGGCCCTTTTTCCGAAACCCGGGCTCCAGCCAGGGGCCGGGCAGCAACCAGAATCCGCCGAAGTAGCCCCGGCCATCGGGAAGCGCGTAATCGTAGCCATGAGTCACGATGGGAATCGGCCGACCGAGATAGGTCTGCGCGATCTTGGTCAGACCGCCGATAATCCGTGCATAGGCCGCTCGCAGGCGCACATCGATCAACCCGCGAACAATGTCGTCATTGACGACCGGAAGGGACGATGCCGCGTGGTTCAGCAGGATCGCGAATTCGTCCCCGGCGATGTCATTGCCGCCGCCGGACAGCAGAATCGTCCGCGGGACCTTGTTTGCGCGCAATAACTTCTCCAACCGTCGCACAAACTCCTCGAACTGGCCGCCTGAGTGCGCCATGTCTTCGACCGTATCGCCCTTGTGAGCAACCGATTCCACATCGTAAAGATAGTCGTCCTCGAGCATCTGCAGGACGTCGTAAAAGGGATAGTCAAACCAGGAATCGCCTTCGGCGATCAGAATGCCTGCGCTCACCGGAGATCCAAGCAAAGCACGCGTCCGGGAGGGAATCTGTGGCGGGGCCGGCGCTCGCCGCGGTTTGGGCGCTCGCGCCATCCGCCGGACCGCCGCTGCCCGCTTGCGCGTCTGTCCGGTCCGGAACGCGATGACATCGTCCGCCATCGCCTGGCCGCTCTTTATTGCGGCGCTCACGCAGGCAGCAACGCGCGCTGACCGTCTTGACCTGCGTACCTTCTTCGCCATCACTATCTCCCTTCACGGAAAGACATTGAGCAGTGCATCGAGCGCATCGAGCTTTGCACCGAGACCTTTTAGTTTTTTGCGGCAATCCTCATCGAACTGCTGCCGGGCGGCGATGTATTTGAATTCGCGCTTCTCGTTGAAGAACAGCGGACACCTTTTGCTCCCCCCCTCGTGGCCGTCCAGATCGCCGTAAAATCCGGCGAGGCCCGCAACCATCCCATTTGCGACGACGCGATCGGTGATGGGTCCTTCCGGCGAGAGCTCGTCGAATCCAGCCACGGACCGGATCAGGATCGGAGGCTCGCGATTGCTAGGCCACCAGCCGTAGATATTCTCCCACTCATTACTCCGCATCCAATGACGCGTGATACAAGCCAGGATGTCGACCTCCAGTTCGACCGGCATCCCGCGCAATCGATCTGCAAGGCGTTCCGCCCAGAGAAACATCGTCTTACCTTCCTGCAGCTCCCAGACATCGAGTGGAACCGACAGCCGGACGAGCTCGAAGCCAAATTCCTTCTGGGAAGCGTTCATCTGCGCGAGCGTGCGATCTAATGCCGGAAAGTCATTGTCCATGTCCCAGACGGCGATACGGGCGCTGTGTGCCGCAGTCGCGCGCCGTGCGTCGGGACGCACGCGAGTTTCGGGAACGAAGCTGCGCTTTGTAGGGGGCCTGCACAGCACCAGGCTTGAATCTCGCGCGTACAGCACGGGAACGGCCCAGTCGATCGGTTCGCCGTGCAATGAATAGTTGACCGCGATGCGCGCTTCACGCGCCGACTCGCCGAGAGAATTACCTTGGGCGAGCGACCAATAGAAGTGCTGCGCGAACGAGGTGGCGGACGAGTCCAGGACGCTGTACTGGTTTGCGACCACCGCCGGCAGCCCGTGCGCGACCAGCGACTGCGCGACGCCCTTGTTGAACTCGGCACGCCCTGCGGCGCCGGTTTCGCAGGCGTTGAGAAACACCAGGCTCAGGTTTCGGCGGCAGAAAAGTTCGCGCACCGAACGTTCGCCGAGGCTGTGCTCCTGTCCCTGCTCATTCACGAAGACGAGGCGTCCCTCGCCGCGTTCCTCATCATACGTCCCGTGGCCGATGAAATGGACGACGTCGAATTCACCGTTCGAGAGATAGCCGTGCAGCTTTATGGGCGTTGCCCGCGCCAGCGTCGTAACGGTCACGAGCCCGGCCGCGATGAGCGGCTCGAAGCCGCGCCGGATCACCGCCTCTTCTTGCTCAATGGACAAACGGGCGTATCCGACGGGCTGAGCCGAGGCGACGAGGATTCGCAGCGGTCCGGAACCAGGATTGATCTGGTCGGCGGGAATACTGGTCAGAACATTGCGCGTGAAGCGCATCTCTTCGGTCGCAAGGAAGCACTTCCGCCCCGGGTCGTAGGCGAACTCCCAGGGCTTTTCGGCGATCCAGGGAATCATCGAGGTGAAGATGAAATCGAGCTTGCGGCCCTGCCGCGTGCGCGCTTCATCGTACAAGCGGCGCACGTCGCCCTGAAACAGCGTATCGAACAGCTGTTCGCCGAAGGCGATCATGTCTTTGTCCCCGGGAAGCGAGCCTGCCTCCCGGTTGGTGTACTTCTTGATGCGCTGGTGCGTGCGGATGATATTCCCGAACTGAGTCTTCTCGCCGCCGTCACCGGCGTGCAGCGGCATCACCGATGTGACGCGAGCGCCGCCGTAGCTCGCGAGCACCCGGGCGAATTGCGGTGTCTCACCGCTGCGCGGCGTATCACGGTTTGGCCGAAACTCGTCCATGATCACCAGCTCGAATACGTTGCCCAGACCGCTGTGCGCTGCGGGAGACGGGGCTCCGGTCCCGGGCCCCGGCGGTGTCGTGGCCTCCGGCCGCTCCCGGGACCCAGGCTCCGCCGATTCCGCCGGTGGCTGTGTGATGTCCTCGATGTCAAACGGAAGCGGTGTGGCGGTCCTGCTCTTTTTGGGGTAGAGCGACGCCGCGAATGCATGGTCCGTCGGATTGATGTCCTTGCCGCCCTTGATCGGCTTCCCGTTCTTCATGATGGCGGCGGGCAACTGATAGCACATGATCGAGAGCGGATCGCTCTCCTTGGTGCCCATGATCGATTTGTTCGCCAGCGGTGTCAGCACCTGCTCTTCCACTTCTTCGGGAAGCCAGCCCTGGTCCTTGTCGAAGAACCTGATCGCCTTATCGCGATCGATGAGCTTCACGATGTCGCTGCGCATGTGCTCGTGATCGAACCCTAGGGTATGCCCGGCCTCATGGCGGACGACACGCCTGAATTCCGCTTCCGACGTTCGCATCGTGAAGCCTTCGAGGTTCATGGTCGGCTGATCCTCGGGGATCTCCAGAATCTCGGTGCCGACGTACGACCAGTAACCTGCCTGGTCTTCGGGAGAGTCAAGCCGCGCGATGCGGACCTGTCCGACACCGGAGGTCTCGGCAAATTTCACATTGGCTTTCTGTCCCCAGGCGTTCATGTGTAGCAGGATGCGCTTTCGCAAGTTACTCTTCGCGCCGTCCATGAAAGAGACGCTCAATTGCACTCCTTTGGCAGGCCACTTGCGCCCTATCACCACGGCGATGCGTCGTGCGCCACCTCGACGCCCGATAGGCGTGCGTGTGACCGTGTGCCGCTCAATCTCATTGGCTGGATTGATCGCCAGCGCTCTCCGCTCCGCGTTCGCGAGCATTTCGGGCTGAAGAATCTTTGGTCGGCAGATGATGACTGACATCGGACCCTCTGGCTCTCAGCGGTTGTTACAACCACTTCGGAATCACCCAGGCGTTTGCCGCGCGCGAATAGCGGGACCATTTGCTCTCCGGCACCTGCCGCCCTATGGAAATTGCAATGTGCTCAGCTCTGTAAGCAGCGCTATCTGCGGGATTGCGAAGCAGACTGGTCACGGCAATATCTCAACGTACTACGCGTTCAATGGTCAAAGTATTTGAAGAAAATCCAGTCACGTAAGTGTATCGACCTCCAATGCCGATGTTAGGTTGAATGCCAGGAATCGGATTGTCAACAAGACGATCAACGGGCGTCGGACGGTTGTACTTCTTACGTAAGTTGGACCAGATGCTTAGGGGCTGTCAGACCTTAGCAATTTTCTCAGCGCAGCACTGACAGCCAAGCGCGGAGTGAGGCGGACAAAGCATGGCCGCCCAACGGACCGACTGTCCGAAGGCGGCAGGTTAAAGAGATCGTGTCTTTGTCTTTGCCGGCCCGAAGCAGTCGGCTCGTAAACTACGCATAGTAGCGATACATCGAGATCGATTAATGCAACGGCCGCCGTATCGACGCTCGAATTGCGCGCTTTCGCACCCTCTTTCGACGGATTTCATCAGGTCGTACTGCGCTGGCGCTAAGCCAGCGGCATTTGTGCACGCCAAGCTGATCCGGAGGTTCGCCGAAGTAACGCTATTAGAGATTGCCAGGCCCTCTTCTGAAGTTGCACTGTGAAATGAGGCTATTAATGATTGCAATCTCTGAGGTCCCGCGTAGGCTGTGTGGAGAAAGAGGAGCGTGACGCACGCACCGGCGCCTCGGTCTATCGAATGCCAAATTGCGAAGTCGCGCGCAGAATTGTTTCCAAAATCGATTTCCAAGGCGAGCAATAGCCCGCTCGATTTCACGTTGAAAAACGGCAGTCTATTCACAGTCCATTGAACCTGAGGGGGTCATTATGTCTGCAACTTGCGACAAAGCGATCATCACCAACGTTTCTGCCATGAAGAAGAAGTACGGACCAGCCTATACCAAGATCGCCGCAGCGGTAGACAAGGTCATCGCAGCGGACAAGGCCAAGGGACTGAACACCCTGCTCGTCGCACTGGACGACGCGACGCAGATGAAGCGGCTCAAAGCCAAGCCGGTTACCAAGGCAAGCGATCCCAAGCAGAACAAGGGAGCTATCGACGGCGTCTACCGTACTCTGACGCCCGACTATCTGGCGATACTTGGTTCCATCGATGTCGTTCCGCATCAGGATCTTCTAAACCCTCTGTACGATCCCAAGTCGGAGGACGATGACAAATTCGCATACGGCGATCTTCCGTACGCCTGTGAAGCACCCTACAGCCAAAAGACAAAGGACTTCATCGGGCCGACGCGGGTGGTCGGAAGAATACCCGACGTGACCGGCGAAGGTGATCCAGGCTACCTAGTGGGCCTGCTTGAGACGGCAGCTGGATACGCTGCGACAGATCTCGAAACCCTGAAGAGCTATTTCGCGGTCAGCGCACAGATCTGGGACAAGTCGACGATTGAATCAGCCGGCAACATCTTCGGTACGCCTGCCACAGTTAACGATGTTCCTGCGAATACCTATCAATGGAGCGACGCTCAGCTGGCCGGGCGTCTGCAGTTTTTCAATTGCCATGGAGCGCCCCAGAGTCCGCAGTTCTACGGCCAACCGAGGAGCGGACAGCAGGTCTATCCACCGGCCCTCGATGCGGCATATGTCGATGGCAAGCTCAAGGAAGGAACGATTCTCGCCGCGGAATGCTGCTACGGTGGCGAGTTATATCGATTGTCGGCTACGCAGAAACAAATCGGGCTCTGCAACGTCTATCTCGCCAACAAGGCATATGGCTTCTTCGCGAGCACTACGATCGCCTATGGACCCGCGTCCGGCAATGGGCAGGCCGACTATATCTGCCAGTACTTTCTTCAAGGGGTCTCGCACGGAGCGTCGCTCGGACGTGCTGCGTTGGAAGCGCGCCAGAACTTTGTCCGCAAGGCATCACCACTGGATCCTTCGGACCTGAAGACACTTGCGCAATTCAACCTCTATGGCGATCCTTCCATCACTGCGCTTGCGGGCACTAAGGCGGCCGCAACGACCGCGAGCGCCGATTCCGCGCTCACCAGGCGATCCGAGCGCAAGGACCGCCGGCGGATGTTGTTTCGGGAAGGAAGCGATCTCTTACAAAAAGAGCCATTCCCGGAGCGCCTCAAAAGACAGCCAAAAGGTACCATACTTGCGACGTTGCGGAACAGCGTCGAGTCGGAAGGGGGGAGGCCAAGCGCGGTGCTTTCCTTTCAGATACGTCATCGCACCAGTCCGAAGATGCCGCGCCGATTGCTGGATCGCGAGCACCTCCCGACCGCATTTCATGTAATATTCTCAGTCAGAAGCAGGCGCAGCAAAGCGGCCGCAGTGGAGCAACCTGGCATCATTGACATCGTCGCTTATATTGGCAAGGAGGTCGATGGAAAGTTGGTTTCGGTCAACAAGATAAGGAGCCGCTGATCGCGGTGCGCCAGTTCGTCGGCAAGGTCACCAAACGCCGCTTTGCGGCCGGTTCGAAGAGCGAGCGCGACGCCGTTCGACTCGAGACCGCCGAGGGGTCCTATGTTCTGCGACGAGAAGGCGGCAATCCACTTTATGATTCCGCGCTGGAAGACCTCGTGGGCAAAACGATCGAGTGTCAGGGCGAGACCCACGACTACACGTTGACCATGAGGAATTGGAAAATAGTTTGAAGCTGGGGCAGCATACGGGTACGGCCGGTTTCTCGTCCTGGCCGATGTTCGTGAGGCGTCAAAACCTCACGCTATCGCATGACACGACAGCGCTTCGCCCGGCTGACCAACGTATTTCTCACAGGAGCTGTATCGACCACACTTGCGGCAATCAGCCTCCATCTCTGCCGGTTTCATGCTCGCCCAGCGCGTCAGCCGTTGTCGAGCTATGCCATCATCGGAACAACTCTGATGATGCCGTGGTTAGCCTTGGAGCCCAATCGCAGCGTGGGGTAAAGCGGATTTCAACGTTTAGTCTACAAACGGATACTTTCAATCTGATTGTATTCGGGAAATTAAATGAAGGTGCCCGCAGACTCACGACTAGCATAAGGTCACACCCGGGATTATCTCAACGGCGGCCATGGCCCCGCTCGAATCTCATATGAGCCTCCGTTCCCACAACTAGCTCATTCCACTTGCGCGCTGCGGTTGTTTTTGGTTTGAATGCGACCACATTCTTTGTATTGAGGCTTCTACCTCATCGGGTGCCCTGTGATTTGTGCGTTGGCAACTCAAGACTTGTCACGCGCCGGGCAAACGATGCAGTTTTTCAGATCAATTGCTAGTAGCACTGAGGATATCATGGGGGCACGCAAAACTACGACTGCAAAGCAATCTGCCACGCTTAAATCCGAAGCCATAGAAGCTCTGGCAGGCGCCGAGTATGTGCGGGATAAGCTACATACACTTTTTGACGTCGGCCCCAATCCAATGTCTCGTCTCGCATATGCAGTAAAGATCCGAGTGAAGTCTGACGAACGTCTTATCCAAAAGGTGCTTGCCCGACGACACGTAGCAGGAAAGGAAGACTATCGACCTGCAGATGCGACCGACATTGTTGGCGTTAGGCTGATCGCGATATACAGCGAAGATCTGCTTGCTATTTGCCACCGTCTACTTGAGACCGTCTCGTTTGCGCAATCTTCGAACATGCAGCTCTTCATTGGAGACAAGCTAGATGACTGCGTACAGGAGATCATCGTATACACGTCAAAGAATGCGTCCTATGTTTACGGTTTGCTGCATAAGGAATTCTTGACGCTGAACCTTGGCGAGAGAAGGAACGGCAAACCGAAGTTGAGCTCGGTGCAATCGCCGGATGAGAAGCCCTACTCGTCAGTGCATATCGTTCTTGATGCGGTCAGCTACGCTGCAAAATCGCCAAAGATCATTCCAATTGAGATCCAAGTTCGAACGATCTTTGAGGACACTTGGGCTGAGATCGACCACCCGCTGCAATACAAAGGCAGTGCATTTGCGACAAAACTCGGTTTGAGAAAGAAAAAGAACAAGCCTGAATACGAGCGGTTGCTACCGCAAGCTCAGAAAGACGTCAGACTGCTAAAGGACAAATTGGATGTGATCTCGCACGAAGCGGACAACATTCGCGATCGCTTTCTAACGATCGAAGAGCTTTTTGGCGTCGATGAGAGCCCTGCGCGGGTGAAGATACCCTTTTCAATTACCTACATCCGCTACGAGGTTGCCAACCTTCATGGGCAGAAAACGCCCGGCGCAATTCAAGACGAACTACATTCACTGAACGAACTCATCACACAACATTACGCCCGGATGTTCCCTGGCATCAAAAATCATCTCAACAGCTACATTGGTAACCTCACCGAGATTATCAATCGAATAGACGACGTCATTAAGAAGTACTCCACGCAGTTTCCGCAAGAGATGCAGGAGGATCCACGGGCACGCTACTTCCTTTTTATGGAGAAGGCGCTCGCATTGCTCTGGCGCTTCCGCATCGCAAACCATTACAGAGATGCGAAGGCGATTGCCTTTCAGTTCGACGTGGGCGAGGCCATTAAGGTCTATTGCGATCTGGACAACTCGGGCGAATATCAGGACGACCCCATGATCGTATTTCGCCTGGCGAACGCCGTGATGATTAAAGGGGGACACATCGACTACGTAATCACGTTGCTTGATACGGCAAATCAAAGGCTGGCCGCATCTCAGCAGGTTCGCAAGGGCGATGCATTTCGCGCTTGGATACCGAGGCAGTATGCGTACGCGTTGTGGCGTAAAAAGCAGTATTTCGACAATGAATTTGCGCGCACGCACAGTGTGCGGTTGTCTTTGGTTTATAAGGCCGAACTCCTCGAAAAAGCGCTTTGTTCAACGCAACAGGCAATGAAGGAAACCGAATTTTTTGAGGACAGCATTCGCCGCCTCGAGGTCGCGAAGAATTGGAATAACTGGATCTCGTATATGTGGGAGTTGGTCGACCTTGTCGGCCCTGAAGTCCTGAAGCGCTACGAAAAGTTTGCAGAAATGAAGTCTGGTATCGAATCGGTAACCAAGATATACGAGGATGGCAATGCGAGTATCAACGGTCTGGATACTCTCGCGAAGGCGTTTTCGTTGTGCGGGGCGGTCGATCGAACAACAGAGTATGTTGATCGACTCAAGGCGGCTCTAGCTGTGGACAGCTCTCTTAGCCCCGAGGACAAGATCAGTATACGGCATACAGTGGATAATGCTAATCGAGTAGCTGAGCTTGCAAAAATGGGGATCAAAATGTGCCTACCTGAAGAGACACAGTAAGGCAGTTGAGAGGGGACGGCGGAAACGCCGCCCTTTTTCTCATTTGGCCAACGCGGTCGAACGGAACTGCAGAGATCATGTTTCGTCTCCGCCTTATACTTACTCAGCTGAAATCTTCTTACACAAAGGCGGAAAATAAAGCCTCGCTCTGGTAAGTCATTAGAGTTTCAACTCGATATCAACGATTGCGCGTTTGCCGATTTTGTAAGGACCCCAGGAGTTGTTAAGCTCATTGCCGCTCTTGTCGCGGCCTTTGACCTCGATTGTGTATTGAGCATCTGCATCAACCGGACGACCTGCAGTCTGTGGGTAGCGTCCTTTGTCGCGTACGAAGAAACGCCAGAACTTATTTCTCGGCGATGAACCTGGAATCGAGCCGGCCACGGCGTCGTTGATCCATACGGCTACAGTGCCGATGGCCTTATCGCGCAAAAGAGTGACGGCTACCCACGCATGCTGTTCGTCCAGTTGTGGCGGCGGCGCTTGCTCCTCCACGCTGCTCGGACGAAAGCCGAATACCTGAAAGATCTTGTTAACTCCAGCGCTGCCGCCAGCCACAATCATCGCTGTGAGCAGTGTCCCAGGCAAGCCCTTCCAACCAGCCAGCTCGACCGTCCTGGGTGTATCGGTGTAGATGCCGATCAGCTGGTTCGCGATATCGAGATTGAATAACAGCACCAGAGCGAGCGAGAAAATGAACGCGACCAGCGCGTTCATGCTGCGGGAATCGAAATAGCTGAGAAAGGGTCGCCAGCGGAAGAGAAGTGCAAGCCCGTTCTCCACCAGAACCGCAAGAATGAATAGCACGAAGATCGCCTTGAACGACGCGTCATAAATGTTCGGGCTGTCCAGGGTCGGCGCGCGTGGCCGAACGCTGACTTCGATCGGTGTCTGCGGCGCATCGCCGATCTTGTACGTCACCTTGTCCTCAAGCTCACGCGCCCCTGCAGGCGGCAGGTAGATTAGCGTCGTCTGTGGGTTCGGGCCTTTCGTCTCGGATAGGGCTACGGCCCCTCCCCGTTCGGACACAGCATCCTTGACCTGCCCGTTGATGGGCGGTCCGAGTACAACGACCCCGCCGGGGGCGACCTGGAATTTTGCATGTGCCCCAGCAACCGAGATCAGCAAGAAAATGACGAGAGCTGTTGCCGCCCGCCGAGCAATATTGAAATTCATTCCAACGCCCTTTGTGCTCAAATCTTTCTCAACGGCAACTCGATCGCAATCCCCTTGCCCGCGATACGCTGACGGATGATCTCGAATCCCAGCTTCTGCATCGCGGTATAAGCTTCCCGCCCCTCCCAGATCGCATTGATGCGCTCGCGCAACTCGTCCTGCTCCTCGCTGCCGGTCAGAACAGCCGTGCAGTATTGCTGCAGCAGCGCACGTGCGTTGCCAAAAGCGAGCTTGCGCGCCTTCACCAGCACCTCGCGGCGGTTCAGACCTAGCAGGTGCAGGGTCCGCTTGCCCATCTCGGTTCGTGCAACGACCTCCCCGGTGTCGAGAAACTGCAGATGATCATTCGGCTCATCCTTGCTCGGATTGATGAGCAGCGCGATCTCCTGCTTCTCTTCATCCGGCTCCGAAGCGCGAAATCCGTCGACCGGGAAGCGATCCGCCTTACCCGCGCCCTCGTCCTTGTCCGCGCCGTGTTTACGATAGCGGTTGCAGTCAATGCAGGCGGGAAACAGGTTATCCCAGTCGTAAGCCAGCCAGTAGTAGCCGGGATGATCGATTACGCCCCACTTGCTGACCTTGACCTTGATCGGTTTGAAGTTGTCGTCGGCAACGCGACCTTTGGGACGGAAATGCTCGACGTCGCCGGGCTGATTGCTTCCGATCACAGTTTCGCAGTAGGCGCATTTTTGGTTGAACACCTTGAGCAGAAAGCTCATGTACTTCTTGTAGAGTTGGTCGCTGACTGTGGTGTCGCCCCGCTTCTTGAACTCCTTGATCAGCTCGCCTCGTTCGCGCGTCGCTTCGGTGAAGACGTCCTGCCAGGACGGGTCCTGTTGCGGGTCTTTTGTTACGCTAATCATGACACGGCCCTCGACTTTGCCGCGCTCGCTGCCTCGAAGTGCTTGCGCAGGGTCTCCGTTTCGTCCGCCGACCACTCCTCTGGTTCAGTGGTCTTGACGACCGCAGCTTCGGTGATCGCACCATAGCTCACATTGTTGAGACGCTTGCCGAGCTCCTCCAGCTCTTTCTCCTCGGACTTGGTCCGCTTTAGCTTCTCGAAAAGGTCGTAGTAACGGTGGATAAGGCGTTCTGTCTCCGGATTGCGGTCGGACTGCAAGCCGAACACCACGCTCGTCAGGATTTCTTGGCTGCTGCGGCCATAGAAATCGAGCTCGAAAGGGAGCGGACCGACACGTCCGCTGCGCCGGTCGCGCTCCAGCACGCACATTTCCTTGCCGCGCAGCGCGCCTGCGAGCAGCGGCGAATGCGAGGTAGCGATCACCTGGACATTCGGGAAGAATTTCTTCGATAGTTCGACAAGTCGCCTCTGCCAATCGGGATGCAGGTGCGCGTCGATCTCATCGATCAGCGCGATCGCGTGCTGTTTCTGTGGCTCCGGCGCCTGCGGATAGAAGTCGTACATCCGCTGCACCAAGACTCCGAGCCAGTTGAAGATCGACGACATGCCTTGACTGAGATCGTCGAACGGCACGTCTTCCGGTGAAGCCACGTCCTTGTCATCAATCTTCACGCGGATCACATAGCTGCTGTCGAGCGGCGCAAGTTTGCGAAACATTCCCGGCACCACGTCACGGATGATGTCATCGAGTAACGTCTTCTTCGCAAGAGCCCGTGCATCGCCGCGACCAGCCTGTTCCAGCACGTTGATCAGCCACTGCTTGAAATTGCCCAGTCTGCGGTCCACCTCACCGCTGACCAGTGGCAGCAGGTCCGCGGGCTCGGCAAGACGAGCCTCGAGCGGAGCCACCCCCTTTGGATTGGTTGAGGGAGCTCCGCGCAGAGCCGGGAAGCCGAGCACCAATGCCAGGCCACCTTGCACTGGCGTGGTCCCGCTCGGCACGACGGACACGTCGCGATCGCGTACGAGACGTGAGCGGACGACCTGCGAGCCGAAGATGAGCTCGATCGCGGCTTCGGTTTTACCAACCTGGAGCAGCCGCCCGGCGGCAGCGCTCGCTTCATTGCCGCAGAGCGCAAGGCCGATGGCGCGCAGGATGCTCGACTTGCCGCAGCCATTGGGGCCGAAGATCACTGTCCACGCGGCCCCCGGGACACCGGAAATCTGGGTCTGAAACTTCAGCTCCAGGTTTTCGAACAGGCCGATATTGGTGAGCTTGATCGCCTCGATGCGGCTGGTCGCGAACTCGTTGGGCGAGCCTTGCGGCCGGCTCCGGGGCGGCGCGGTAAAGCGGGCGATGTAGACAAGCTTCGTAACGAATTCCGAGACTGCGGTGTGGGCCGTATCCGCGGTGTAGGGCAAAAGTGTCACGCCGAATCGCGACAGCGTCGCGCTCAACAGGCCAATGTCATGGCGATCGGGCACAAGCGCGAAATGTCGCTCGCCGGCAACTTCCAGATCGACACCAACGGCCTGCAGGAACTGCTCGAGGGTGGTGGCGCCGACACCGATGAACACGAAATTCTGTGTCTGCAGCAACAGCGCCATCTGACGCTGGAATTCCGGCCAGCGCGCGAGGTTGCGGCGAAATTCGGACATAGACAGCGACAAGGCATCCGGCCGGTCGAGATCACCCATTGGCCGCAGGAAGGGACGGGTGCCGCTCTTGATCGCGTTTGGCAGCTCACTTGTTTGGTCGAGGGCAAACTTCGTCCAACCGGACTTCCGGGCGAAGATCCCGTCAGCGAGGGTATCGCGCGCGAGCGTGACGGCACCGCGCCACTGCAGCTCGGCGAGAGAGGTATGTAGCGACGGGTTGGGCCGCGCCTGCGCGATGATCTGTTGCATCTCGCGCGCGATTCGCTCGTGCGGGACCGCGGCTGCGATTGCATCCATCACCTTGTTGAAGCCGTCCCCGGACACGGCTAATTTCGCCTCGGCCTCCACGCTGTCGATCAGATCCTGTGGCAGCGCATCGCTCAGTCGTTCCACCAGTTGCGCTACAAAACTCGCACCGTCGGGGTAACCGGCCTGTGCGGAGGCACCACCACCGAGGGCCAGCATCGCCCGACCTTCTGCAAGTGCCTTCAGCAGCGCCTGAGGCACCTCGGGCGGTGGCAGCACCGGCCGCACCACGACAGTTGCATCGGCGTCTGGCAGCTTCGCCGGGATCACAACAGGAGAAACAGGAGGATCGGGCTCCTGAGGCTTGAGCCGTGCCGTGCGGAAGGCGACGAAACCGAACAGCGCTAGGACTCCAAGGCCGGCCGAAGAGACTGCGATGATTACCAGCAAGGGGCTGCGGACGCTGATATTGAGCGGGCTCGATTTGGTGCCGGTTTCGCGGTCGATGAGGTAGACAGTGTGGGTGGAGCCCCAGTTGATGCCGAGGAAGGTCGAGTGCACCTCACTGTTGAGGGTGAAGACGATCGATCCCTTCATCCGCTCGATGCGTGCGCCGTCTGAGGTCGGCTGGGATGAATCGGAAAGTCGCGCCGAGGCAACGCCGCGAACGAGGCTCTCGCTATCGATCGCCACTGCCAGCCGATCCAGCACCTCGCTGATGCCCCGCTGCGCGCTCGATTCGTCCGTATACCGCACGAGGAGATCAAAATGCCCAATCGCCGCGCTGCCCAAGATCACGGGATTCGGCTCGACGGCGCCAAGATTAAAATCAAGAATCTGGAACGGTGGCCCGGGCTGGACGGGCATCTCAAGTTTGCCTGGCGCTGCGTTGTCGATGGTCGGGCGCTGTTGAGCGCGTGGCGACGTCTGCTCTATATTCAGCGGTGTCTTCTGGGCGTTAAGCGGTTGCTGAACGCCCTGCGGCGGTGGGGCATCGCCTAGCGTATCCATGGCAATGGACGGGGCGGCAGCAAGCGTCAGCGTGACGACTTGAACGGCAATCGCGCGGCGCGCTCGCCACACGGAAATCATCATGGCACGCATGGCAATTCCCCTCCCCGTTTCGGCAGCCAACTAGAGCGCAGACGCGCGGTAGTTGCAAGCGGGACATGAATTCTGCGTGGCTAGTGAGCCCGATGGTGCAGCAAAGAACAACCGGTTGCCGTCAAATCTCAACACAGCGTGGAGAGGCGAGTTGAAGTCCAATTTCCACTCTGACCAGTCGTCGTTAGGCTTTAGATCGGCTCGAATTCCAAACCGATCAGGGCGGCGGTTCGTTGAACTGTCGCTCTCTCCGTAATTTTGCGACGATTGACTCAACGAGCTCTAAAAAGCAAATGCCTTTGGTCAATGTGCCGTGCGTCGCGTCCGCCGGGGCAATTAGCTCACACAAACTCGCCCTTTCGCAGGTCCCAGTATCGACGCTCGGGCCGCGGCTGCGGATAGGAGAGGAGAGCTAAGCCGTCGCCCTGAATGGCGATGTCGAGATCCACATCTGGCTCCGCCCCTGTGTCGATCGGCGCTACCGTCAGGTAGACCGTGTCTGGGACGCGCTCAAGGTTGTTAGCAACGGAGCGCAGAATCTCCATGGCCGACGTTTCATGGATTCCGAACAAGAACGGCTCGCGCCCCCACCAGGTCCACCATGGGACTACCAACGACGAACTCGTCCAGAAGGAGCCTCTAGAGTGGTCAACAACCCAGAACTCCTGAATTGAGCGATCCGGACCTATGTCCGCAACTCCCCGTCCGTCAATAACATTGCGCAGGAAGCCTGCAGCGTTGTGAGCTCCGCAGAGGAGAAAGGCCGATTCATAGTTCGCATAGGCTACGCGGCCGCTTGCCGTTCTCTGCTCACGTTCCCGTCGAGGGCCCCCATCGGTGGGACCTCCAGGACCGCCCGGCCCACGGGGCCCATGTATCGTTTGTTCGAGCTGCCGCCGCAGTTCCTCCTGTTGCTGCTGTTGCGGTACCTGTTGCTCTTGAATTTTCTGGACCTGCTGCGGCCCGTTAGTTGCGGCGGCTGACAGCGAGTTCATTTTCGTTTTAACCTTCGCCGCCACTACAGCGATCGATTCAGGGCCCGCAACTGCCAGTGTTGAGACCTGTTCACCTACGGCGCCAGGGGCGTGCTCGCCTGGAATAGCGCCGAACGCAATTCCATATCCCCCGGCCACGATGACATCGCGAGCTGGCTGGCCAATGACATGCTGTATCTGTTCCGTAAACGCCTTGCGCGAAAGCCTACGTATCGCGGCGCGTTTTGCCCGCGCTCTCGAGAGGCTTCCCTTAGCTTCGGCGACCACAACGCTTCTTGGTTGAAAGCCATGCTTGCCGGCAGGATCGTAAACAAAGTCCGGTCTTCTCTTTTTCAAATCAGAATCAGCTACGGGCGGACTCAGCTCGATCTCCAGCACATTTGCTCGCCAATGAAAGCCGAGGCGCTCCATCACGAGATCTGCGACAGCCACTCCCATCTTCGCAGCCAAAGAGGTCAGATCTTCATCCGGAAGGATATCGACCTTTGTCGTGACCGAAAACTCGGTATTGCTCGGACTAACGAAAAGATTCATCCGCTCAGCATGACAAGCCGCGTTCGAGTGAGCGAGCCATATTCTCTCCTCTTGAGATAGATTTGGGACTGCAGACTGGATCGTCGTTGTACGAACGAGCGATAGAACCAAATCCTTCCAGCTGAAGAGAAGCGGACTTGCATACGACAACGTGCCTCCTTCATGCGTAAGAGGATCAGCAACTCGGACGGTTTGCAAACCGGTAATCCGCTTTTTGGCGGGCTTCCAATTCATTGGTACACCCAAATTTCTCGATCGAACTATGGGTCTCGACGGGCCGCCTCTTATAGAACCCCGGTTTTTCGGACACCTACCCGTTTTCCGGTTAGCCCGCGTAGCAACACCTGATGCTTGCAATATCAAGGAGATACTACCATAACACAAGGGTGATTGGAAGGAGGCCTCTCCGTTACCGAGCGTCGAGCCCAGTCTTCCTGACGTGGATCCTTATTTGCAGCGGAGGGGTCTGCGTACTTCCAGATTGGCCCGACAATAGACTCGCCAGCGATACCCAGCGGATAGAACCATACTTCCCGGAGACCCGAGTTGGGATTCAGGCACCGCAAAAGGACGAGAGTGCTCTCTTTTCTCTCAGCTCAAGGAGCCGATCGCATTGATCTCCTCGTACTATCGCACCCATTTGGGTGGGCCCGACGCGAAGCACATCTATCCATTTTTTGACGAAACTCAGATACCTTTATCGAGCGACTCGCCCACCCTCTGATTGTCTGCGCAATAACACAGGCGAAACTCGACCAAAAAGGAGCTGAATCCAGGTCACATCCAACGATCCGCCACATGACCCCAGCGCTGAAAACACCCCTCGATCACTCGCTACACACGATTTGCATATCCACCCCTATGGTCTGTTTCAGATAGGTCAAGGTGGACGCGAGAATTGCCGATTGCTCGGTGGTTCTTCTCCCTTGGGATAGACCAGGTTGCACTATCAAGATTTCCGGCCGGATTTCCTTGAATCTGCTTACTTTGATGAATCGGTTTAGATCGGCCGGTGTTCCGGCGAGAAATCTAGTCGGACGGAGGGCCGTCGCAAGACGCTTTTCTCTTCCCGTAACATGGCGGCAGAGATCACGAAATTTCCACTTCCATTTTGCGGATCGGACAGCTTGAGAGCACACTTCGACGACATCCTTCACGCGCTCGCCAGCACTTTCGCCGCCAGCAAATTTGCAATGGACCAGGGCCAAACGAATATGATCGCTCCCCTCATTGAGACAGACTAGATCTGCTGCCTCGCCCGCGGCGTCGTCATCGAACACGACATCGAACCCGCCCTGAATGAAAACTTTTGCTGCCCGCCACTGGACCGTGTCCTCGCGAACTGCGTTGTCCCGCCACAACGACTCTTTGGTAATATCTGTACCCTGCCAGTCCCAAGGATCGAAACTTTCCTCGGAAATCTTGATTTCGTCCGCGTTTTGCGGATGAATCAGTAGATTGCCATCCAGCTCGGTCAGATCGACAAACCGAACCATGGGAGGATAGCTCGAGAGGTAGTCTTCGAGCGGCGATTCAAGTTTACCCACTTTAATGACGATTGATGGACCCGCTTGGGCGGGATACGCTGAAGCCCTCGCCTCCGCCAATCCTGAGCGCGTATGTAGCCCATTGCCCACTTATCGCTTCGACGAGTCCGAAGTGCACCGTGCTTGCGCCCAGGTCCCTTGAGAGCACAGTGATCGCGAACATCGAAAGCGGTTGCTCGAAAGTACCGCGGCGCAGAGTAACGCGTTCTTCGGATTGGGCGAGCAGCTCGATCGGCCACTCGATCCCGAGCACTTCCTTGTCAGGCAGCCTATCTTGCTCCTCTGGTATTAGAACGTTGGCGATGATCTGCCTGGTGTCGATCGAAGGATCAATGATTTTGGAACCCACATGTTCGCACCACTGAACAAATCGCGGTATTGAATTCGATTCTCGGGACCAGACCCGACCTTTGTAGGAACAGCCGATCGTCACAGGCCTGCCGTTCTCCCAGCCGGTGCCGCTCAAGTTTGACTTCACCGATCCTGCCCGCTCAGAGAGCGTCAGCGCTTCGGCAACATCCGCGCCAGTATACATCGCGTATCGCAGATTTCGGCGTCCGTGCTTTCTGACCCCTACATTCTGGAAGATGAGCCGATTGATATGGCCAAGGCTGCGGAAGATCGCGTCTCCGGCAATGAGCTTGCTCGCTCCCACCGCGCTCGCGAGCTTTTCAAAATTGGAATCGTGATCGGTAGACGAAAGAAACAGAATATGGGTTTTCGGATCATAATGGAGCACGAACAGAGCCCATTCGCGGTCGCGAATAGATTTTGAACGAGACCATTTCACCTTCGGCTCCCACCGTGTAACGAAAAAGAGCGTGTTTGCCGACTGGTTGAGCCAGACACGATGGACTTGAAGCTCGTGCGGAAGCCCCTCATGAAACCGCTTCGGTCGAAACCGCGCAGCTTCAAAGAAACGTGTGCTTAAGGTCGGGCGCAGGAGCTGATGCGATATCGGGATCGTCTCTTCGTCACTGTTGGTATCGAGACGCTGTGAGGCTTTGAGAAACTCAATCAGGTCGGCGTGCTCGCGTGCGGCATCAGAACTAAGCTCACTGAGAATCTGATTCCATTCAGCATCTTCGCTGTAAAGACGCTCCAACGCCATTGGCACGTCGGGATCAGCAATGTTTGCAACAACCGTCGCATCGCCAATCTTAGGATTGTTACTTCGGGTAAAGCGTCCAACAAATTGCAACAAGACGGCCAAGCTCTTGTGAAGATCATGAATAGCTGCAATCTTGAGTTCCGGAAGGTCGAATCCTTCTCCCAGCATATTGACACAAACTACAACGCGGCAGTTTCCCTTTCTGAGCTCCTCCAAGCGAGCGTCCGTGTCCGTCAGCCCCGAATGCACCAGCATGGGTCGAAACTGAGGGGCTATTCGGGAGTAGATTTCGAACACGGCGGTCGCGCGATCGATGGTTGCGCAGCGCGCCATGAGCAAATGATTGAGGCCGCTCTTGAGATCGGACTTGAGCTTTTCGACCGATCGTGCCGCAAGTTCCCTGTCCGCCTCGACAGGGTCGATCTCATAGACGGGCTCGAAGATGATCTTCTTAAAATATCGATCCTGCTGCGCCATCCGCAGGGGATAAGTGTAGATCACCTCGCCATCAACCAGTTGACCATCTCGCCGGAATGGAGTCGCCGTGAACTGGAGTACTTTTCGCCCCTGAAACGCCTCTCGGAACCTAGCCCAGCCTTCCGCCCCGATGTGATGTGCTTCGTCAACGATTAGGGTTCGCACTCGCCCCGCGATTTCAGGTGCTAGGCCGACCGCCGCGCCCTCGCCAAGCGAGCTCATCGTCGATACGATGACGTTACAGCTTTCGAAGATTGTCAGATCCTCGTTAGTACGAGGTCGCTTCGACACGATCCCGACAATCGGATTAGGCACGTTTTGTGCAAGAACCTCGAGTGTTCGCAGTAAACCGAATGTGGCGAACTTTCGCGCCGTCTGCGCACGCAGAGGATCGGACGGCACAATCACGAGAAGCGGCGCCGGGTCGTACGCCGCAAGGATCGACAACATTGTCTCCGTTTTTCC
>NZ_JBBIAM010000144.1:0-22490 GCF_054185185.1 Bradyrhizobium sp. UFLA05-153 | reverse complement strand
TGGAACACTGAAGCTTCGCAACCTCAGCTTCCTCGGTTCAGACCAGATGGACAACCTCCTGACAGGCCACACCTAGGCATCGTTTCCTGGCACGTTGGCTTACAAAAGTCGGCGACAAGTCCAGAATTAAGTCATCATCCCAACTCTTCTGCTCTACGCCGAATCCCTACGATGGCTAAATACTTGTCGACCGGCAGAGCCGTGACCGCTAACCAGCTGCGCGCGCTTAGCGATCCACGAGTCGGAGAGCCAAGGCTTGAGTTTTGTTTGGCCGGCGTCGGATAGGAGACGGACCTCAGCCTGCTAGACGAACGTCAGGCTGTAAAGCAACTTCATCAGCCGCTCAAAATTTCGGGAGTACTTGCTTCCTCCAGACTGGCGGCGTGCTTTCCAAGAAGTTCGACATCAGCCTTATCGAGCGCCCATGCCGGCGCGGGGATGCGTTTGAAATCATCATTATCTGAGGCGCTGCGTCCTACTTGGATGGCTTGACGAAGAACGAGATGCAGCCCCGGTGATTGTTGTAGAACCACTGGAAGCTCTGCGGCGCCGGCAGAACCGCTTCATTGACATAGAAGATGAGCTCTCCCGGGACCTTCGGAGATACGTACTCGGAGATCTTTCTGAAAGCCGGATTCGGGTCCGGCTCGAGGAAATCGACCTGATCACCGAATTGGCCGTAGCGTGCGATCGGCTGGAACCACGGCTCGCCATAGTAGCGTCGTAGCGGCAACTTGAGCACGTGTAGAGCCATTTGATACCAACTAAGCCGAGTCGCATCCGCCGGATCGCCGAAGGTGCTGTAGCCACGGCCATCCGTCGTGACGCCTGCATCGCGCAGAGGGACCCCCGGCTGCGTACAGGCCGCGTGATCATCCTTGTAGTTTGGGTGTTGCTTTTTGAGCTCGCCAAGGTCTGGTGTGGTCCATATGAAGTACCTGTCCAGCCGTCCGATCTTGTAGCCAGTCGCATGACATACTTTGCTGGCATCGAACGAGATCAGGACGCCACCGTCAGGAATGTCTGTGGGCGCTGCAGATTTTTCGCAAATGAGGCCGGCCTGGTCGACTGCCGTAAAGAGAAACTTCGCGGCGACCGTGACTGTCAGATAGGCTAAGATCGCCGCGGAAATTGCTGGGCCAACATAGTATTTCCAGATCGATTGCACAAACAGCAGGCCGCTCTTCGGATTGCGCTCCGGCTTGATCGACACGGGAGTCAGTTTTTCGTCAAAAGCCTTCATCCAGAGCCCCTGCATCTCTCCGGTAACGCTGGAAGCAACACGACTGCTTCCATACAGCAGGGCGGTCAGCACGAGGGCCAATACGCAGAATGTGAAGGGGTAATCCGCGTAGGAGCTAAGCCAGCCGGAGGCCCAGCCTGGAACGAAGCCGCTGGCCGTCCGAATGATGTCCGAAACGAGGCCAAGCCGGTTCGCATCTGCATTGATCGAATTGCCGCGTCCAGCCAGCGGAAAAATGATCGCAAAGGTGGTCGCCGCGAGAGTTGAGAAGTACAGGGCAGCGCGTACGTATACTCTCGGCCAAACCCCTTTTCGCTCTGCGCTGACGCGCGCAGCGGCCTGGCTAGTGGTCTCGTAGACGCCGTTTCCCGGCTTGGTTGGAAGTCTCTTGACTTCGAACGTGCAGTAGTCGGCATTCTCCGGATGCGGGACCGGCTTAGCCATCACGAGATCGTATTCGTGCGGAATCCCGATCGGCGCATAGACATGCGCGTTATTCTTGATACGACGTAGCGCGGTCTCGTGGATCTTGGGTCTTTCGATGTAAACCTCGTCCCCCGTAGTTCTGGAAAACCGCTGGTCGCACAGCCGTGAAAGCCGACGAGGGCCATAACGATAGTAGGCGCCAAAACCCGAGCGTGGATCGTAGAGCCTGCCGTCCTTGTCCTGCGCCTGCCTCACCTCGGCCAATGCAGCCGGGTTCTCGGTCTTGAATTTGAGGCCACACGCTCGAGCCTCCTCCATGATCCAGCAAAGAGGGATTTGGGCCAGCGAGTCGTCGGGATAACCTCCGCCCACATTCGCATGGACGCCGCCGAACCAGACCTGCACGATCCGCTCGCTGGCGGTAAAGCCCGGTTTTTCCGTCTCTGCTGGCGCCATCCATTTCGGATCGCGCTCGTTCCAGAGAATGGGATGAAAGGTCGTCCGCTCATCATCGAGTGAAAGTGCGTGGCAAGCGCGTTTCACCTCGTTGCCGAGCGTGTGATTGGGGAGCTCGAGCGGCCAGATCCATTGGCTCACTCCACGCGTCATCTCGTCGATCGGCAACCCGTAAGCCGCCACCGTGTCCCAGAGGCCGAGAAAACGGATCTCAACGGCATGTCGGCCAGGCGGGATCTCTGAATCCGATGCAAGGATGGGTCGACCGATGAGCTTTCGGAATCCCTGATAGAGCAAATACCAGTTGGTGTGAAAGTGCTTGCGCTGGTAGTCGCGATAGGCCTGACGGGCCTGCCGATCGAGCTCCTCTTCCGAGATGCTACTCGCATCGATCAGCCCCTGGTCCAGGATCAGCCCCGTCAAGACCCTGATCGTGAATGCGCCGCGCGAAAAGCCGAAACCAAAGATTTGGTCATCCTTGCCGCGGTGATTGCGGCAAGCAAACTTGTAGAGCTCGCGCACGTTGCGGCGAAGTCCGATGCCGAATGCGCCGCCTAACAGCGCAAGCGGCTTGAATGAAGAGGTGCCGACACCATCATCGTAGAAGGCGACCTGATCGTCGTTCGACAGGTCAAGTGCGCAGAATAAGCGCCAGACATTCGTGCGCCAGACCTGGGCGGCTGAATTGCCCGTGCCGTCGGACAGGAGGACGATTCGCCTCGGCATGTTTGCTTTCCTCACCGCAGGAGCAAATGCAGATTGAAGAATTGAATATTGTTTGAACTCTCGCCTTGCAGCCCGGCTGCTCATTGACGATGCGACGGGGCGCACTCCAACAGTTGCGCGCCCCCGCCGCGAGTACAGCTACCCCGCCCACTGGGCCTTCAGATCATCGACGCTACCTGCAAACTGGTCGCAGTCGAGGCGGTTGCGCCGGTCTCCGGGAATTCCCGGTACAGTCTTGCGCCCGGGCCCCTTCTCGCCGTCGGTGTACTGCCACAGCCAATACGTTTGCCAGCTCCGCTGCACGGTTGGATGGTTGCCATATTGTGCCAGCCAAAGCCTGTGCGAGCCGAAAAACGGATCGCTCCTGTTGCCAAGTGCGGTCTTTAGTGTGTCTCCGCTGTAGAGCACCGCTTTCCGTCCGAGCTCGTTGTTGACAAGCTCCAGGAACTCACGTGCTCCCTCGAGTGTCATCTGGTTTCCATCGTCGCGCTCATAGTCAAGGGCAACGAGCGTGTCCTTGTCGGGATCAGCCCAGTCAAGGAAGTTGCTCACCTGATCGCTTATCGGTGCATGGGCCGTACCCCAATGCGTTGCGCCCCAAAGCAGCCCTGCACGATTTGCAAGATCACGCCGACGCTTGTACGCATCGTCCCTGCCGGACGCGCCAGTGGTCGCCTTGTGAATGACCCCACGCAGGCCCGCGGCGAATGCCTGATCGAAGCTGACGACACTGTCTCCGTGAAAGATGTCGACCACCAGCGGAACGCGGTCCAGCCCTGTATCCACAGCCGCTTCGCCAGGAGAGGGGGAGGGCGACAGGTCGATCCGCTGGATGGAAGAGAAAGCGCCGGCCCACGCATAGGCACTGTCCGCCGTCCGGTACCAATGCGCGTTGCCCTGGACGGCATCGCCAATGACAAGGCCTTCGATCGAAATTGTTGTCCCGGCATTCAGCTTTCGCAGAACCGGGGATTGGAGGCTTGGCGAGCCCTGCCTCAGATTGACCCTGACATTTGCGGTGGCTTGGCCGTTAATAGACAATTCAACAGCTGATCCCATGGCATTTATCCTACGGCGTCATCGGAAGAATTAGTGGCAACGTGCTTCACTGCGGGAGCATCCGGCTGGTTGCCTGAAATCCGCGTTATGAAACCTTCGATGAAATCGGCACCGGTGTAGCCGGCTGCCGCGATCGTAAACAGCTGCTCGGGAGAAATGGCCTTGCTGATGTCGGTGATGAGGGTGATTGCGGCGAAGGCGCCGGCCACGCCGCCAATGCCAAAGGAAATCAAGAGCCGCACCCCGTTGATGAGTGCGGCCGTCGAGCTAGCATCGTCGGAATAATCATTGAGCTTCTTGATCCCGACGATCGTGCGGGCGCCTTGGCCGAGCGCTCCCAACACGATGCCGAGACTGACTACTTCAAGCCACTGAACCGCATTCATGGTCCAACTCTCTTTCTGAAATTGAGCTAAAGTCGACGCGCGCGTTCAAACAAACGGGTGACTGAACTGATTGATGATCCTCCTCAGGCTATAGGGAGCGCTTCGAGCCGGGCTGCTGCCCCGTGACTGGTCGAACCGGCCGCATCTTTTCTTGCGGCCATTGCATTCTCCAGTTGAGGCGAGGAGTAGCCGACCTCCGTGCCAGCTGGCGCCTTGCATGCCGCCGAAATTTAATCTGTGGCCGCCGCTGCTCTCGCCGGCGTTGCATCCACGCGCGCGGCGACCGATAACGTTGTTGCGCGCGACCGTCTGGTCCTCTGGCAGACCTCTGAATGCCTCGGCGTAGCTGTTCGCGTGCGCCTTCATCTCGACAACCTGGTTAGCGATTGGCATGACCCGCTCGGGCTCGAGAGAGAACCAATCCAGTTGCATCCAGCGAGACCCACGGCAGCTGTTGTCAAGACCGTCAGCCATCGCCTGCAACCAATAGGCTCGCCTTCGAGACCCCTGCGCCGTTGAGGCAGCGTTTCGAGCTGGGAGACAGCGGGCGAGATACGCCCGTGACTGCAAGTCAATCATCTCACACGCGCCCCCACGTGAAGGAATAAGCAAGCCAAAACGCAATGCGTAAAGTATTTGAGGGCCGACCTCCTTCAGCAACTCCCAAACGGGGGGTGCCCGAACATATCCACAGCCAAAAGTTGATCGACAAGATTGTAAAGCTCGCGGTAGCGGTGTCTCTCAACACCCTCGAAGAAAGTCTTTAGCTCGCGATAGAACCGAAGCATCGTCTACGAAAGCGCAAACGAAAGATATGAAACAGGTCTAGTTAACGTACTTGGGGTATCCTTTCAAAAGATGTTCGCGGCCGTCTTTAGCCATCCATTCGGTGTGGGCAAGATGACGATCATAGGCTTGCCGGGCCTGCTGCGGATCATGCGTAGCATCGATGGGCAGCACGATCCGGCACCCTGAGCGGTATTGTTCGCTCGCCGCGAGAGTATTTCTCGAAGGCCAGCAAAATCGCTAAGAGGCAGCCATGGTTTGAAAATCTGATCGAATTGCGTGACTCTCTAGCGCACCGTAGCTGTCTCGCTGTCGTGGCTTTCGCCAATTCAACGATGCGCACTAGGCTGCTTGGAAAGCGATCCAGCCAGCCAGAGCCAGTAGTACTGCGTGGGCCAATTGGCCGGGCACTTCAGTGCTGAGATCGTCGGCGCGCGCGGACCATGTCGATAGGACAAAGGCGAAGACGCAGGGTCCTATGCGTCCAAAACGCTGTTCCCGATCGCCCAGCTGCGACGATCGCCATTCCTGTGGATAGCAAGCGATCGAGCGACAAACTACACGCGCAACAGCGAAATACCTGCTGAACTAGGAGTAGTTCTACGACGCCGCGGCAATCTCCGAGTTTCACCCTAGGTCGATGCGTCGCAGACGATGACGGGTAGGTAGACAAATATGCCGATAAGCAACGACGAGGACGCGCGGTGTTCAAGTAAGATGAGTTGATCGAATCGCTTCATATTGCGGCCGCGAAAACGGCGCCGATACGAAAATTTCCCCGTTCTGTGATGCGTGCAGCGGAGAGCTATCGTTCTCGCATGCCGCGAGATGGCCGAGGGTCTGTTCCTGCGAAAGAGTGTCCCCCGGATTCCAATGCAAACCTTACAGCCGTTGAATCCGGGCTAGAGCGGGATAGTGCGCGTTGCCGCCGAGAGTCTAATCGCGATCGCCCCTTAGGAGCACCTTGCGCACGCGGGTTAGTGAGGCATTGTAGGGGCAGCTTTAGACGTGGGCCGATCTCTGCAAAACCAGCCTTGAAGTACAATGCCAAGCTGGAGTTGCGGCTCCACATCGGCTGCCTGGGCGCCGCCAATTCAAGCTGGCCCCAGCCTTTTACCGCCCCCAGGCCTACGGCAGCCTCAATGAGGCGCATCGCGACCCCAGACGATCGCTGGTCCGGCACCACATAGAGTTCGGTGATAGTGGCGTAGGTTCCGCGCGCGAAAAGGGCTGCGCTTTCCGACAACATAATGACGCCGACCGGGCGGTCCTCCGCGAGAGCCAGAAACCCATAGACACGCTCCTTCATGGCAAGGAGTTCAGCCACAAGCTGGGTATCTGGTTCGGCCTGTACCTGGCCGGCACCAAGTTCGGCGACTAGGGCAGCAACCATGTGGGTCACCGTTGGGGCGTCATCGACAGACACTTCGCGCGTGGTCACCATATGTGATCCTCCTCCGAGCTCAAGCAACATGCACCTGGTCCATCGGCGGGCATCGCAACCAGCGCGGCCACCAGCGCGAACGCAAAGGACGTTCCACGCTCGACCAGACTGACGAAGATCCGCGCCGCGAACAGCAGCATCGCGCCTTGAGCGAAGTTCAGGACGCCGGTGGTCTTGTAGATCAGCACAAACCCGATGGCGACCTGCGAATACTTCACTTAGCAGAGCAGCGCGATAGTCGTTCTGACATCGTCGTCCAATGGCTAAATCCTCTCAGACAATCTTCGTATGCGCGAGTCCAAGACAAACTCTTTTTGGCAGAGCGGAGATAATCAGCCTTTTGTATTTTTCGAGTAGACGCGTTAATATTTGCGCGCAGAAAAACGACCAACATGCACCAGTTGGCGACGAAATCATGCAAGTCGCTGATAGCTCAACGCGCGCACTTGCATTTGATCATGCGAGCTGCACCCAACCCGTCGTAAACTTCGCTCATTCTCACCTTATCTGACGAAGCGGCGTGCCTCATTCATCGTCCAAGTCGGTAGCGACATCCCACTGACGCTGGGAACCGCTCGGCAAATCAGGCTCGGCAATCAACTGTCGCAGCAGAGGCGGGCGCAAACGACAAAATCCCCCTGCCTGCGAATGCCGATTCTCCGATTGTGGCTAGTTGTGCAAGTCGATCCGTGGTCCTTCCGGAGTTCGCCGGGGACAACTTTGATCTTCTCCTTGGTCGTGGGATGGTCCACGACGAGCAGCTCTTCCGGCAGGCGTTCGTAAAAATTCTTGTGGGTCCAGATAATGAAGTCGACGGACAGCGCGGGTGAGGGGGCTCACCGCGGTCGATCATCCCCTGGACTTCAATGTGAGCACGCGCCTCCAATTGCGGATCGCGCCGCACCGGCTCCTTAGCCAGGTCGTTGTTGAGCGCTCGATCGATGTCGATAGGCAGCGTGTTGTGGCCCTCGATAAGGTTCGAGTAATAACAATTCATCGAACGGACGAGGTCGCCAACCGACACCCGCATGACCGGGTGTAGGCGACCGGGCAATGTGTTGGCCTTGGCCACCAAGTCGGTTGCCAGATCTTCAAGTTCCTGCTGATCATCGGGCAGGAGGGGGCAGTGCCGATACGTCCTTTTTTGGCGCTTTCTTCGCCGCAAAATATGTAATGATATCAATGGTTACGGTAAAGTTGACGTCCCTCTCCTTGCCGCTTTTATTGCCGCTTCGAAGGGCAAAAATGAGTTTGGAACTCTTGTTTGCTAGAGCCGATGGAGCGCTGCTTAGGCTTGTCAGAACTCCGGAAGCTTAGGGGTGCGCGCGCCTCACTTGGATTGAGTGCAGACGCATTGGCCAGAATCGTACGGGTGGAAGATGGACGCACGGTGCGCAGATGGGAAGCTGGCCAACGCGAAATTCGGGCCCTGTCATTGTCACACGAAACCACGCCTGCCGGCAAGATCGACCAGACCAACGCCGACATTGGGTATCTCACGGCCTCTCGAACGAGCCTTGTTGAAGCCTTGGAAATACTGACCGACAGCCTGCCAATGATAGCTCGGACCGGGTTCGTTGGTACGCCCTGCAACGGGCAACTCCAATGTTTGACGCCGCACAAGAGGACAAATGGTCGATCCCCGGCGAACTGAGCCCCGAAGCCGCGCTGGACTATTTTGCAAAGCATGAGGGCTTCGACGAAGGACTTGAAATTGCGAACGATGAGGGAACTGAGTTCTTTCTCGAAAAGCGGGAGGTGTTACGCCGGAAAGTAGGTGCCTCTCAGAGGCAAAGTGCAGGGAAGGTGGTGGACACCTACTTCGTCCGACGTCGCCGCAACGCTACTTAGCGTGACGACATTATAACGAGGCTATTGGATGCCACGACAACACAACGTAGAGATGATGTGTAGGCAACGCTCCGTGATCCAGAGCGATCGTTGGGTGATTGCAAGCCTTTAGAAACTTGTGCATGCCGATCATGACGTCGTTGCGGCACATCTACGGCGTCGCCCCCTTACCTCTGTATTCTCGGATCCACGTCGCCGTCTGCTGAAGTCCACCGAATCCGAAGAAGTGCGCTCGTAACGAACGCAACTCAGCTTTGATATCCATTTGTTGCAAGAGTCGATCAATGAGCACCTGCGGTTCATAACCGGAGACAAGACGTCCAAATCGACGACCTTGAGATCGCAATGCTTGAGCAGAGCTTGTTACGCCGCATATGAGCGCCAAACGCATGACGCTCTTTAGCGTGGCAGGTCCCGCCATCCCAACGCGAACGTCGTCAGCGATGCCTCGCACCCGCAAACGTCTGATATGTGTTGTTATGGCGTCCGGCTCAAAACAGAACTGGCTCACCACCCACGGCGTTATCCCTTGCCGAACGGTCAACGAAACTTTTTGATCGAGTTCGCCATCTAGCACGTCGGTTGAGATGTGCGGATGGGGCTCCGGATATGTGGCGAAGCCAAGACGTTCAAACCCATAGCGAGCGAATAGGCCCGTCTCAAGCGCCGCGCGACTGGAAGGAAACGGTCCGGCGACGCGCGCCACGTCGCCCCCCAGTAACAATGCTCGATCAACGCCGGCCTGTCGCAGTCGGGCCAGTGTCGTCTCGAGCTGATCATGGCTTTCGCATCTGCGTGCAACCAAGTGCGGCACCGGAACGAAGCCCGACGTCCTGAGCTCCAGCGCTCTTGCAATCACCGTCTCTAGTGGCTCTCCTGATATGCTTGCAACATAGATCTCCGTCCCGGGCGAAAGAACTCGCCGCGCCATCTCAACTGCGCCGGTGTCGCGCGGTGTGATTTCTATCGAGTATTGACCGAGGAATTGCTGGCAAGTGTCCTCTTCGTTGCAAGCTTGGCCTCTTGACCCCGTCATGATGGTTCCTTTTTCGGCCGCAAAACGAGCGGCGGCAATCTTCGGCGAGATGCCCGACGTCATCAGCCTGGTCTTGTTTGATGTTGGAGGCGGGCCAGAAAGGTCCCGCGTCTCAGGGGGCGAGCTATTTTATGGCTCGTGGTTTCGGGAGATGACGTAAGACTCGTCCGAGAACCAGAGTCCATTATGCTTGCGCAAGATCACCTTAGTGCACGCCAGGTATCGATCGTCCGTCATAGCCCGGGCCAGTCGCTCGTCCTCAATCTGTGCGACGTAGTTTGCATTGTTCCAGGCTGCAAATAGTGTTGACGTCCCGATTGATGTGGCGTCCGCGTCAATTTCGTTGGGGAGCGTATACATCACATACTTGAATTTCGACTGCTCATCGGTCAGCGCATCGAAGTTGTACTGGCGCGCCTCACTCCCCATCGCGATCTTCGTTTCGCGCAATATATCTCGTCGATCGTTTGCGAAGGGCTCTTCGCCGGGCCACACGCTCTGAATGATTTCCAAGCCTGGATCGTCGCCGCACGAATGAATGCCGACCAATCGACCTCCCGGAGAAAGGGCAAGTGCTAATGGCGCAACGACCTTCTTTGCCTTGAACTCTGCCGACGCCCGCGCTCGATAGGGCTGCGAGGCGATGACAAGATCGTAGTCTGCCATGATTGCGCCTTGCCTGGGGATGACCTGGTCCAGCAGAAATCGGTAGCTCTGCAGATACAGCACCAGAACGACCGGGCGCTCATAGATCGGATTGCCGGATTTCTTGCTTACGCTGGCCTTCCAATGTTGCGCTAGAAACGGCTCAAGATTATTGATCTGGCGCTCGTATTCGGCCGCAGTCCGCCCGCTCAGGGCGACTTCATGCCAGACGAGCCTGGATGCCGCTGATGCCGAGCTTGCCGTAAGATACGGGGCTTCGTGATAGTAAAGATTGGTCAGGACGATGACCGTGGCCGGGTGCTCGTGAAACCGATCAGGCAGCTTCTCGAGCGTCAAGCGAATGTCTTCAAGGCTGATCTCTTTCCCAACGACGTAGAATGGCAAATGCTCATAGCGCCGATGCATTGAACGCAGCACGCGAGCCAGCACCGTCCCATCGCCAACGCCCGCATCAAAGACCCGCACCGCAGGCGGACGCGGACGAATCTGATCGAGTTCGAGTGCTATTCGTTCTGATACGACGCGCTTCTCGCTGCACGTATTGACGAACATCAGGTACTTTTGTCGATTGTCATAAAATCGAAAGTTCTTCTCGGGCTCGACTTCTTTGATCACTTGAACCTCAGCGTGCGAAAACTCAGTTCGTGCAACGGATGACACGTCAGCCTCTTTCTTAATGATGGTAGCAATTCTTTCGTGAGGTCACCGAGCCGTCGACAATGCAAAGCTCAGCAGAGAGCCGCCGCACGAGGCCATTGAATGCGATCGACGATTTCCAACGAGCTTCGTCTGCTTCGTGAGCCAGCCTGTTAGCCTCGCGGTTCTGACAAGTATCCCCGGCGCTTGGCTTTGGGAATGACGGACTGGAGAACTGTGCTTATTGCTCGCGCCAAGAGGGAGATGCCGATGTTCCGATGGTTGCCGGCGCAGTCGGGACGGAAGCGGGAGCGCCTCGGTGAGCAATTGCGCAGCCGCCTCCGGAAACGAGCCCGTTCCTCTGACAATCAAAACCAGTTCCCTCGAAGCGGTCAACGCGAGGAGTCTAGCCTCGCAGGATTGCCCACTTCGTATTTGCTCAAAAAGTCTTCAATCGTCAGCTTGCGAAAATCGTCCAGCGCAGCGTGCAGACTTTCGTGATCCCAGTCCCACCACGCAAGCCTGGTGAGCCGCCCAGCGATATCGTCCGCAAACCGCCGCCTGACGGGGCGGGCCGGATTGCCTGCGACGATCGTGTAGGCCGGCACGTCCTTGGTAACGATTGCGCCGCCTGCAACGACGGCACCAGTACCGATGTTGCGGCCGGGAAGTACGATTGCGCCATGACCGATCCAGACATCGTGACCGATGTTGACTTGATGTTTTCTGCGCCAATCGAAGAAGTCTGCGTCATCACTCTCGCCGAAAAAATAGGCGCTCGCTCGATAGGTGAAATGCGACTGGCTCGCGCGCTGCATCGGATGGTTGCCAGGATTGATGCGGGTCATTGCCGCAATCGAGCAGAATTTTCCGATCGTCGTGTAAGTGATCTGGGAATCGTTTTCGACGTAGGAATAATTGCCCATCGTCACTTCTCGCAGGATCGTGCGAGCTCCGACCTCGCAATATGCGCCGAGTTTTGCATCGTGTAACTGCGCGGCGGGATGGACGGTCGGTTGAATTGAAAGGATTCTGGTGGCCATGGTGGCTCCGCAAATTGAAAGGTGGATATTCGTCTTTAACGGATTGACACTGGCATCGCGGGACGCAGGCCCGGCGCCGGCATGACCTCAGTCCGTCTCGAAGACGCTATCGGCGAGGAGTTCAGTCGGATTCCGCTCCGCAACGATCTGTCCCTTCTGGACAACCAGCGCTCGGCCGACCAGCGAGGCGACGAAACTGAGATCCTGATCGGCAATGATCATGGTCGTCTTTTCTAGTCGGTGAATAGACAACAGGCATTCGGCGATTTCGTCGGTCACCGATGGCTGAATGCCCTCTGTCAGTTCATCGAGCAGAAGAAGCCGCGGCGCGCGAACCATAGCTCGCGCCAAGGCTAGCAACTGCCGCTCGCCTCCACTCAGCGCACCGCTGGGGCGAGCGAGAAGCTTTTCGAGCCTCGGAAAGAGACGCAATATCTCGGCAATCGGCTTTACTTTGCCGGCACTGGGCATCATGCCCGCAAGCAGCAAGTTCTCCTTGACGGTGAGGCCAGGAAAACCCGCTCCGCCTTGCGGCGTGTAACTGAAGCCGAGACGACTGCGTTGATGGGCAGGCAGACCTTCAATGGCAACACCGTCCAGTACGATCCGGCCACCTTCGAGCGGCAACAGCCCCATGACAGTCTTGAGCAAGGTGGTCTTGCCCATACCGTTGATGCCGATGATCCCCAGAATCTCATGAGCGCTGAGATCGAAGCTTAAGTTGCGCAAAACCTGTGTCTTGCCGTAGCCGGAGACCAACCGTTCACCTTTCAGCATGAATGGCCTCCTTCTTGCGGCCGAGATAGATGTCTCGGACGGTCTCATTTGTCTCGATCTTGTCCATGGTGTCCTCAACCAGC
Source organism: Bradyrhizobium sp. UFLA05-153 (assembly GCF_054185185.1). Taxonomy (NCBI): domain Bacteria; kingdom Pseudomonadati; phylum Pseudomonadota; class Alphaproteobacteria; order Hyphomicrobiales; family Nitrobacteraceae; genus Bradyrhizobium; species Bradyrhizobium sp. UFLA05-153. Next base: position 9,872 of record NZ_JBBIAM010000144.1, on the reverse strand, counting down.
ACTTTTCCCCTGTGCAAGACAGTAACCCTTTGTGCGAGACGGGCGATGAACTCAAGGTCGTGCTCGACCACGATCACCGTGGCACGGGCGTTGAGACGTTTGATGATATCGACGGTCCTCAACATCTCATCGCGCGTCATGCCGGCAGTTGGCTCGTCGAGGAGCGCGAGACGGGGATCGCTCGCGAGCAGCATGCCGAGTTCGCACCATTGGCGATGCGCATGCGAAAGGGTCACCGCCGGCTGCTTTGCGCGCCGGTCATCAAAGCCAATCTCCTCCAGCGCCAGCTCGACGACCCTGTCCAGCTCGCGCTTTGGCAGACTCCTGCGCAGGGCGGCGAGGCGGATATTCTCCCTGACGTCAAGGTTGGCGTAGATGCTGGGAATCTGGTTCTTGATCGCGATGCCCAGGCGCGCAATGCGATGGGTGGGCAGGCCCTGCAGATCCCGGCCTTCGAACAGGACATGGCCGCTGGTTGGCTGGTGCTGATGGGTAAGGCATTTGAAGAGCGTGCTCTTGCCAGCGCCGTTCGGGCCTATAAGGCAGCGGATTTCGCCGGCGGTCACGACGAGGTCGACGCCATCAACCGCGGCAACGCCGCCGAACCGCTTGACGAGACCCCTCGTTGCGAGAATGGGCGAACCGCTCATGCCGGCTTCTCCTTCCGCCGCAAGATGCCAGAACGGGCCGGGAACCTCAGCCGTGACAGCCTAACGATCATCGGCAGTAAGCCTTGAGGGGCGAGCAGCACGAATAGGATGGTCGTCGCGCCGAAAATTAGCTCCGTGTTAAAAACCTGGTTGGCGCCGAGCTGGCTGCTGAGAAGCTGAAAGCCGAAGCTTGCCACCACGGGTCCGACAAAGGTCCCGAGGCCGCCGGCGATCACCCACAGAACGAACTGCGAGGCTTGCGGAAGATCGAAGACGTTCGGGCTGACGAAACCCATCACCGCTGTGTAGAGCGCTCCCCCGAGCCCCGCAATGGCAGCACTCACGGCAAAGCCAACGAGCTTGTAGAAGCGGATGTCGTAGCCAAGGAGCTCACTCCGCAGCTCGCTTTCGCGGATCGCCGTCATGATACGCCCGGCATCGCTCGAACGCAGGAACGAAAGCAGGACATAAGCGCCGGCGAGTGACAAAAGACAGATTGAGAACGTCGCTTCCGTGGATAGAAAAGCCTGCGGATCACCGGGCATATTGAGCGACGGTACCGCGGTGATCCCATTGAAGCCGCCGAGCGGCACCGGACCGATGTGAAATGAGGGATCGGCAGTCGACGTCATGAAGGAATAGAAAATCAGCGTCACGCAGAGCGTAATGACGCCGAGATATACGTCGGTCAGACGGCTGAAGAACAGAAAGTAGCCCAGGACGAGGGAGAATGCGACCGGCAATACGGTCCCGATCAACGCAGCAAGCGTGCTGTCGCCGAAATTGGAGACTGCGATTGCATAGGCGTAGGCACCCAGACCGAAGAAGACCGAATGTCCGAGGTTGAGGATCCCGAGCGTCCCCCAGACGAAGGCAAGACCGAGCGCTGCGATCGCCATGGCCGAAAAGGCAGACAGATTGACGAGGTCGAATGGCTCCAGAACGAACGGCCCAAAGGCCGCGAAGAGCACGAGAGCGACTGGAAACAAGGCATGTTTGAGTCGGTGCAGCATGACGTTATCGACCTCCGGTCCATAAGCTGGAGACGCCCGTCGGGAACAGGCGCAGGATGATCACGGCCAAAAGCAGCAGCGAGGCCTGGCCGACGACCGGCGTTGCGAAATAGGAAAGCAAAGCCTCAACCGGCCCGAGGATCGTTGCGGCCGACAGAAAGCCCGTAATCAGGGCTCCGCCACCGCTGATCACTGTGACGAAGGCACGTGCAACATAGGCCGCACCCATGTGAGGAAGAACGCCGGATATCGGCGCAAGCAACGCGCCGGCCAAGCCGCTGATTGCGGCGCCGATGATGAAAGTGGCCGCATACACGCGGTCACAATCGATCCCGAGGGTGGTCGCCATCTCGGAATTCTGCATCGCCGCACGCGCTATCAGTCCGTATTTTGTCCAATGCAACACCAGGAGAGAACACACGACCAGCAGGGCTGTGATCGCGATCAAGAGCAGTTGGTAGGCGCCGATGGAATAGGCTCCGACCGGAATATTTCCGAGCGGCGCGCTCACACCCATCGTTGTATTGCCGAAGATCGCGGTCACCGCGCCAATCAAGAACAGGCTAAGCCCCCAGGTTGCCAGCATCGTCGTCACCAGATGGCCGTAGAGCCGGCGAATGATGAGGCGCTCTACTATGGCGCCGATCATCCCGACGACCATCGGGGCGACAATCAGCATGGAAAGCCAAAGATTGAGGCCGGCATGATTGGCAACCACGGTGGCGTAGCCGCCAAGCATGATGAACTCGCCATGAGCAAAGTTGATAACCCGCATCATGCCGAAAATGACGGCAAGCCCCAAGCTGATCAGGGCAAGAAGGGCAATGGAGTTGGCCACCGCAAAGCACAATATGATGTATTGGTCCATGGTTTATCCCGACCTACAAACATGGAAACAAGCGACGAGTGCTGCGGCGCCGCAATCGATGCGGCGCCCGCGAGCCTGGCCAGCTAGATCTGCGGCATCAGGAAATCGGTCTGGTTCGGATTGGTGAAGACATTGCACTTGCCGCCATAGGTATCAGGCGGAATTTGCTCTTTCTTCTCGATCAGGCTCCAGACGCGGTTCTTGACCTTGATAATGTGAACGTCTTGCGTCGTGTTGTGGGTGGGACCATCCGTGGTCATGATCCCGGCCGGACCTTCCCACCGGATGCCGCTTTCGAGGGCCGCCAGAACCGCTTCCCGCTCGAAGCTACCGGCACGTTTGACGGCTTCAGCCCAGAGCATGACCCCGCTATAGCCGCCGAAGACTTCACCGTTGATATAGGGGTGGTTCTTGCCGGCTACCGCTTCGACCTTGGCCAGAAACTCCTTGTTCTTCGGTGTATCGAGTTCCTGGAAGTAGTTGTAGGCAACGATCACGCCGTCGGTTTCCTCCGGTGCCAGGACCTCGTGCTCATTGCCGGCGGCAAACACGATCGAGATGATCGGAATCTTCTTCAGCATGCCGGCGGCTGCCCATTGGCGATAGAAGGACATAGCCGGGCCGCCAACGAGGCAGGAATGCACGATATCCGGTTTTGCGGCCTGGATTTTTGCAATGGCCGCGGTGAAATCCGTAACATCGAGAGGATAGTGGTCGTCGGCCAACACCTCGCCACCTTCACGCTTGGCCATCACGTGGTTCCAAATGCCGAAGTTGCGGGGCGCGTTATAGTCGGACGCTATATAGTAGAGCTTCTTGCCGAGATTTTTGAATGACCATTCAAGCAGCGGAACGACCTGCTGGTTGCCGCCCGTGTTGACGCAGAAAGTGTTCTTCTCGCAGAGTCCCCCTTCGTAAAAGGAGCCATAGATGAAGGGTATCTTGTACTTGCGTAAGACGGGGCGCGTGGCTTCGCGCGCAGCGCCGCTAAGTGCACCTTGCACCATGACGACCCGATCATTCAGCGCCGCCTTCTGCGCATATTGCGGGTACTTGTTGATATCGGACTGGCCGTCATAAACCTTGAGCTCGAGTTTTTTGCCGAGCAGGCCGCCGGCGGCATTGATCTCCTCGACTGCTACCTTCATGCACAAATTCGACGGCACGCCATAAATATCAAGAGGTCCCGACAAATCGTGCAGCGAGGCGATAGCAACGCTGTCTGACGCGGCCCAAGCGCGGCCGACAAATGAGCCGGCGATAGATGCAGCGGAAAGGGCTGCGGAAGAGGCGAGAAACGTGCGACGGGACAATTTCATGAGAATTCTCCTTGTGCTCGAAAGAAGAGCCACGCTCTTTCCCCTCGAGTGATGAAACGAAAGGCAAATGCGGCCGCGGCGCCGTCCCTCGATGCGGCGCCGCAACCTCGCTCACCTACATTTGCGGCATCAAGAATTCCGTCTGGTTCGGATGAGCAAAGACATCGCACCTGCCGCCGTAGCTATCTGGCTGGATCTGCTCTTTGGTTGCAATCAGACTCCAGACGCGATTTTCGACCCTGATGATGCGCACGTCCTGGGTGGTGTGATGCGTAGGCCCGTCAGTGACCATTTTTCCGCCAGGCCCTTCCCAGCTGATCCCACTTTCCCAAGCCTTCATGACCGCGTCGTGATCAAAGCTGTTCGCACGCTTGACGGCCTCGGCCCACAACATGACGGTGTTGTAGCCACCGATCGCCTCGCCATTGATGTAAGGATGGTTTTGACCCATCGCGTCGGAAAAACGTGCCAGGAAGGCCTTATTGCGCGGCGTATCGAGCTCCTGGAAATAGTTATAGGCAGCGTAGATGCCGTTCGTCTCTTCAGGTGCTAGAATCTCGTGCTCTTGCCCGCCCCCGAAAATGATCGAGACGATTGGTATCTTCTTTAGCATGCCCGCTGCGGCCCATTGCCGGTAGAATGACATTGACGGGCCGCCGACCAGACAGGAATGGATGAAATCTGGTTTTGCTGCCTGGATTTTGGCGATTGCCGCAGTGAAGTCCGTAACGTCGAGGGGATAATAATCGTCGGCAAGCACATCGCCGCCTTCGCGCTTCGCCATCACATGATTCCAGGCTCCGAACGTGCGCGGCGCGTTGTAGTCCGAGGCGATGTAGTAAAGCTTCTTGCCAAGAGTCTTGAACGACCACTCGAGCAGCGGGACGACCTGCTGGTTTCCTTCGGTGTTGCAGCAAAAGATGTTCTGCTCGCAGGCGCCACCTTCATAAATCGAACCATAAAAGTACGGCACCTTGTATTTTCGCAGAACCGGTCGCGTCGCCTCTCGGGCAGCTCCAGTTAAGGCCCCCACGGCCATGACGGCTCGGTCCCGCAGCGCCGCCTGCTGCGCGTATTGCGGACCTTTGTTGATGTCCGACTGGCAGTCGTACGCCTTGAGGACGACTTGCTTACCCAGGAGACCCCCCGCCTTGTTCAACTCCTTGACCGCGAATTCCGTGCACATGTTCGACGGAGCGCCGTAGACGTCGAACGGTCCGGACAGATCGTAGAGCGAGGCGATTGTCACGGTATCCGATGCCGCGGACGCGGGGCTGGCAAATGAGCCGACCACGGACGCGGTGGAGACCGCGACGGAAGAACGCAGAAACGCGCGACGTGACAAATTCATGAGAATGCTCCTTGGAGTCCTGAAAAGAAGCCCAATAGATGCGAACGACCGCTCCGCCGGGGCTAGGCGACGGACGGGCAGGGGTGACGGATCGTCTGCGGGGACGAGACCCCACCTCGGATTCAGAGTTGAGATGGCCGTGCTATTGGAACGACCTGACGCTCGACGGGTAGGTCCGGCTCGTACAGATATTTTGCGCTTGCATCGAGAAAATCATGGGTATGGATGACCACGGCGTCGGTGTTCAGGAAAGCGATCGCATAGGCCGGCGGCTCCATACTGCAGGGGATTCCTCGCTCATGACTAAAATCGAGCCACAATTGATGATTGAGCCCCCGCAAAGTGGAAAAGGGAACGTTTTGCCAACTCCCGGTGATTGGGCGATGCACATGCCCGAAGAACAGATGGCGGATGGGATGCCCGTCGAGGAGTCGTCCGAACGCTGCCCCATCGTCGAGCATGATGTCGTCGGCGGGCCGGAAGTAAACGGACAGCGGAGGGTGATGCATGAAGAGATAAATTGGCCTGCCCTGTGCCTCTTCCAAGCGCGCGCGCAGCCACGTCCGACGTGACTCACAGTAGAGGCCCGCATGGCTGTCGGATCGTTTCGTATCGAGGAACAGAAAACGTCCCGCAGCCGTGTCGAGCATCGACTGGACGAAGCCGAAATCGTCGACGGCAGCCTCGGTAAATACGCTGCGGAAATTGGCGCGATCATCGTGGTTACCCATGAGAAGCCGCACCGGCATAGGCAAGACCCTAAGTGCCTCGCGCAGGCGAACATAGGCACTCCTCTCGCCATGATGAGCAAGATCGCCCGTGATGACGCAAAGCTCGGCATCTGAATGATGCTCAGCCACATCGGCCAAGCAGGCTCTCAAGCGCTCGCCTGGATCGTTGTCGAAGAGGCGATCACCTGTCGGAACCAAGTGAAGGTCGGTGATTTGGATGATTTTCATATGCGGTGTTTGCGAGCTAGGCTTTACGCATTTCATGAAGCAATGGCTTGACCGGAGCGTCTTGAGTTCGCGCTCCATAGCCGGCGGGATGCAATGTCGGCGCCTTGTGTCAGCGACTCGAGTTTGCGCCAAGCGATATCCGGGTCGACAGTGTGAAATGTCGCAAAGCTCGCGAAACCACAATCCGTGCCAGCAATCACTCGCTCCCGTCCGACCAGATTGGCGTATTGCTCGATCCGCTGAGCGACGACCTCGGGATGTTCAATGTAGTTAGTGCAGGTATCGATGACGCCAGGCACGAGGATCTTGTCCTCGGGAAGCTGCGTCTCTTTGAAAAGGCTCCATTCATGCGAATGACGTGGATTTGCCGCCTCCAGCAGAAGAGCCATTGGCCGCGCCTTGATGATGATATCGAAGATCTCGTGGAGATCGATGTCGTGATGGTGGGGCGACTCGTAATTGCCCCAACATAGGTGCATTCGCATCCGATCAGCGGGAATATCGCGCAGGGCATGATTGAGAACGTCGACGTGAAGAGCAATCTCCTTGCGAAATTCGGCGACATCCATCGGTTTCGCCCGGAAATGGCGTCCAAGCGCAAGATCAGGGCAGTCGATCTGCAGAAGCATGCCCGATGCAGCAATGGCGTCATATTCCTCCTTCATCGCGTCGGCCAAGGCATAGAGATAGGCTTCCTGCGATGGATAATATTTGTTCGGCATGTAGTGGGCCATGATTCCCGGAGAGGAGGCGTTCATAAACGCCTCCTCGACAGAAACCGTGTCGAGCGCTGCCTTCAGGTTGGCGATGTCTGTGGCCACCGCCACCTCTCCCTGGTACTCCAGAGGTCCAACGCAGGCAGGAGTTTTGATATCCAGATTGACCCGCTTTGCGAAATTCGAGAACTCGGCCAGTTCGGACAACGCAAGCGGCTGATCAATGCCCGTCAAACCCGTCATGCGCTCGCGCGCATAGGTCGAATAGGCGTATTTGCTCATCTCGCCATCATCAACAACAGTTAGGTCAATACTCGCCTGCTTTTTTACGATGTCGACGACCGCTGAACTGATGCTGGTCGCCAGCAACGGACCGCGCTCGGCGTCCAGTCCACCCTTCTCTTTCGCCAGAAGCATCTCCTCCAATGCGGGCGGCCGCGGCAAACTACCGACATGTGTCGTGAGAATTCGATCGGTGCTGATTTTCATTCATCTCTCCTGTTAATTTGTAGCGAAGTCCGCTGGCGGCCCCCTATCCGCCGTTTCGGCGGAAAGAGGATCGCCTCCTTCACTCGTGATTTCATCGGGTATGAGCTGTGCGCTCTCTCTCTAACGAGCCCTGAGCGCACAGCGGTCTACAGCCTGCTTCCGGATGAGAGGCGTAGCAAGCGTTGTTGACGCGGGAATGTCTTGATATTAGCCTTGCTAATAGAAGGAGTATTACCCCTGTTAAATAAGCTGACGTCGAAATCGGCTCACAATTTGGCCGCTTTTATTCTGCGCGACGAGCCTGGCGCCTGCAGTTAAAATCCCGGACCGTGGCCCGCTCTCGCTGAGAAACGCATCCAACGAACAAATTTAATTGTTGGTACGCTGCGTGCCAAAGTGGTGCGCAACTGGCACTGTTGAAATTTAAAGATGTTTCTTCGCGCGGCGGGTGCACCGCCAAGCAGAGGTCTGTGGTTTGCCGGCACTCTACACTAACGAGCGAGGCTACCAGAAGCCGCAGGAGTTTGACATTTTATATACCGTGTGATGTTCATTCCCAAGTACCAGGGGACACTGTACGGCGAGCTGAGGCAACATCTCGAAAGGGTGTTCGTCGACTCGTGATGCTGAAGCCCGGTGAGGGAAGAACGATATGGAGCAATCCTTCTGGCTCCCGCGGATATGTAGCTTTCACCGTCGGCTCAGACAAAGTGGTGATCAGGGAATGCTCCAGAAAGCACGAGGCCGAAGATACGCACCTCTATCAACTGTACATGTGGCCCTGCGACCGCCTTTAGGTGTTTCGATCAATTGGGGTGCACTCGCGACATCAATGGCGAGCCTGAGCGGCACAAGGGTCGTTGGCTTTGCGCGAGACAGCGGGCGGCACGCGAAAAGACCTTGAACGCGCTTGGGAATGCAAAGCCACCGCAATAGGAGGAGCAGGCTTTTACAGCATGAAAATCAGTTCTCACCAGATCGCGGCTTTTACAGAGGTCTTTAGGCGGAGAAGCGTTTCAGAAGCTGCAGCTGTCCTTGGTGTTACCCAATCGGCCGTCACCCAGCACCTTGCCAAGCTAGAGCAACATATGGGGACGACGCTCTTCATTCGCCATCGCAGCGGGCTCGTGCCAACAAAACCGGCTCAGGAACTGTTTGCATTATCCGATCGCGTTCGGGTTCTGGAGCAGCTCGTCGCGGAGAAGATCAGCGCTTACAGTGACCTGTCGGCCGGCCATCTAACTGTGATCGCGAACGCACCGTGCCCAGCGATGCCGATTATTTCCGAATTCAACCGGCGTTTTCCCGCGGTGAGGATCACGTTTTCATTAGTGCCCTGGGAGCTCGCTAAGCAACGACTTGAAGCGCGTGACGTCGATATTGCTATCATCACTGAGCCTGATGACATTGCCAGCCTATTCCACGTGGAGCTCAGCAAAACTCGGCTTATGGCGCTCGTCCGGCGCGAGCATCGACTCGCCTGCAGACAGACACTCAGCCTGGCTGAACTTGCACAAGAAAGGATCATTCTAACCGAGGATGGTTCTCTGACGCTACGAGAGGTGGAAAAGGCATGTCTTCAGAACAGTATAAATTTGCCCAACGTTATTAAGATGACGACTTATCCTGTTCTGAAGGAAGCCGTTCTGCACGGAATCGGGATAGGAATTCTCCTTCAAGACAGCGTTTTTCCAGCAGAGGAACTCGTATACAAGGCTGTCGACGAGCTCTGCCTCGATTTCAAAACGTATATAGTCACTACATCGGATAAAAGACGCCTACGATCCGTAGAATCATTCTTCGAAACCGTTCAAATCTCTGTTGAGAATCAACCAGGTGTTCGCCGCTAGAGCATGATCCGGAAAAGTGTGAAGCGGTTTTCCGAAAAGATCATGCTCAAACGACAACCTAAAGCGCGATGATGATTCATTCCAATCTCATCGCGCTTTAGACAGATTAGAAATCGCATCGCAACCGCCTTGTACGGACCTAAGGGGCATCGTAGGAAGTAAGTGCAGGCCCTGGGGTTGCGGCGTGTGGTTCACAGAAGTGCGGTGCTGTATCTCCCGCAAAAATCTTTGGATTCTTGGATTGGGACATCTTGGCAAGGCTGTGGTCGCTGGCAACCTTGCCTTATATCGATCCAAGGGCAGTTGAGTTTACCACGGCATTCGTTTTAGTCTTGGCGGTCCAGAAAGGCGTCACGTGCAGCGTACGGCGAATGTCGGCCGCACGATGTTGCGGGTTTGAGTTACGTCAATTGCCGGAATCCGGATCAGATCCGCGAACTGAGGATGGTTGTGGAGAAAATCAGCCGGCATGCAGTTCGCTGGCCCTTAACGCACGATCAAAAAATTTCTTCGTTTCGTTCGTTTCCGTGCTCGCGAACCGCACGACGCAAGCGGCGTCGATCGGTTGACGCCGCCCGTCGCTCCATGCGCTTCCCGGCTTGTCGGTCACGATAGGGACGCTGTTGTTTCGTGGGTTGCGAGGGGGGCACCCTATTC
>NZ_JBBIAM010000143.1:0-22541 GCF_054185185.1 Bradyrhizobium sp. UFLA05-153 | reverse complement strand
CCAAGCCAGTTGTAGTCGCGGAAACTGCTCAAGATCGTAGTCATTCCGAATCCCGCCCCAACCTTGAGAGGAGTAGGCTCTTTTGGCAGGTCCGCTTTCAATGGGATTGTGTTGCAAAACTCCGGTTGAGGCGACTCGCGAACCGTGATTCCGTCGGTTTGAGGCGGCATTTGCGGGAGCAGCGGATGTTAGGGCGGCAGGAGAGCGGTCAGGGCCAGTTCTTTTACTCCTTTGATCTCGACAAGGTTGTGCCGGCTGATCACCTGGTACGGCAAATCGACGGTTTGCTGGACCTGAGTTGGGTGCACAACGAACTCGCTCCATTCTACTCGCACACTGGCCGGCCTTCGATTGATCCGGTGCTCATGATCCGGATGCCGGTCTTGGGCTACGTATTTGCACTTCGTTCCGAGCGTCGGCTCTGCGCCGAGGTCCAGGTCAATCTGGCTTACAGGTGGTTTTGCAAGCTCGGCATCGAAGATCATATCCCTGATCACTCGGTGTTCTGCCGGGCGCCGCGCGAACGCTTCCGTGAGAGCGATGCCTTACGCCGGGTTTTTGAGCGTGTAGTGGCGCTTTGTATTTCGGCGGGGCTGGTCGGAGGCGAAGCGTTCTCAGTCGATGCGAGCCTGATCAAGGCAGATGTGAACAAGACTAGGCGACTTCCCGGCGATCCGCCTATTACCTGGCCAAAGGCGGAGGAAGCATCCCATGCGGTTCGCGAGTACATCGCAGCGCTTGATGCCGCCAATAGCGATAAGGACAGTGATGAAGACGGCGGCGGTTCAAGTGAAGGCAGCCGTCGCCGCAAGCCTCCCAAGGAAGTCTCGCTCACCGATCCGCAAGCAACATGGGTTACGAGGCCGGGCGTGGATCCATTCTTTGCTTACGATGCGAACTATCTGATCGACAACAAGGTCGGGATCATCCTCGATGCGGTAGGCACGCGCGCGAACCGTGCGGTTGAGATTGCTGTCACCCAGACCATGGTGGACCGTGTTGAGCGTCGCTTCGATCTGCGCCCCAAAAGGTTGGCAGGCGACACGGCTTACGGCGCGGTCAGACTGCTCAAATGGCTGGTGGATCGCAAGATCACGCCGCACGTTCCGGTGTGGGACAAGTCGGCACGCCCCGATGGCACCTTTAGCCGAGCCGACTTCGTCTTCGACCAGAAGCGCAATGTCTATGTTTGCCCGGGTGGCGCTGAACTGACCAGCACCGGCAATATCGATCAAGGTCACATCGTTTACTACAGGGCCAGCAAGAGCGACTGCTCTGGCTGCGCCTTGAAGCCCAAATGCACGACGGCGGTCGTGCGCAAAATTACCCGCGACGTTAACGAAGATGTACGCGATCGTGTCCGTGCGCTGGCCAATACGGAAGCCTTCGAGCAATCGCGCCGCGAGCGCAAAAAGGTCGAGATGCGGTTTGCTCATATGAAACGCATTCTCAGGCTCGACCGGCTTCGGCTGCGGGGCTTGAATGGCGCCAGGGACGAAGTGCTGCTCACAGCCACCGCGCAGAACCTGAGGCGGCTGGCCAAGCTAGTTTGCCGTCCCCCGCCACAACTGGCAGTCGCGTGCTGAAATCCACAAGCAAAACGGAAACCGCCGACGCCCCCTACCAAAAGAAACCGCCGAAACTCAAAAGCCAAGCTCGCCCCAAGTCAGAAACGAGTTTTGCAACACAATCGGCGGTAAACCGGACGCCGTGCCGCACTTGCTTCGACCGCCGCTTTTGACCCGGAGCGGGTCATCAGCCGCTCAGTTTTGTTGTGATGCACAACGTAGCTCTCACTTAACGATGTGGTAGCGTGTCGGTCTCGCCTAGAGAGAGGAACCGCATGAGGCGACGCGATTTCATGACGCTGGTGGGCGCCGCGGCGACTGCATGGCCGCTCGCTGCGCGTGCGCAGCAAGCTCAACGCATGCGGCGTGTCAGCGTGCTGATCGGCTTTGCGGAGACCGATCCGGATGTGAAGTCTTGGTTCGCGGATTTCCGGGGCGCGCTCGCGAAGCTGGGGTGGACGGAAGGCAGCAATTTTCAAATCGAACTTCGCTGGGCCAGCGATGATCTGGATAGGATGAAGGGATTCGCAAAGGAGCTTGTCGATCTGCGACCCGACGCAATCCTCAGTGTGACCACGCCCGTGACCAACGCTCTTGTCCGCGAGACGCAGACAATTCCAATCGTGATCGTGACCGTAGCCGATCCGATTGCCAGTGGTTTCGTCACAAACGTCGGACGTCCGGGCGGCAATGTTACCGGGTTCGCGCTTTACGAGCCCTCGATGGGCGGGAAATGGCTGGAACTGCTGAAGCGTATCGCGCCGGGCGTGACGCGCGTGGCGCTGCTTTTCAACCCGACGACAAGCGTCCCGATCAAATTCTACATGGCTTCAATTCAAGCCGGCGCGTCATCGTTTACCCTCCAGGCCAGTGCTGCTCCGGTTCACGCCCAGGATGAGATCGAAGGCGTTATCGCCGCACTAGCGGGTAATCCAGGTGCGGGCATTATCGGAATGCCAGACCTATTCAACACGATAAATCGTGACGTGATTATTGAGGCGGCGGCCCGCTACCGCATCCCCGCGATCTATTTCGTTCGCTCTTTCGCGGACTCAGGCGGCCTGATCTCTTATGGGCCAGATTTCGCCGAACAATATCCGCGGGCAGCAGGGTACATCGACCGCATCCTCAAGGGCGAGAAGCCAGGGGACCTTCCGATCCAAATGCCAATTTACCGTTGATCATCAACTTGAGGACGGCAAATGCGCTTGGCCTCGACGTGCCGCTGGGCCTGCTGAACGCTGCCGGCGAGATTATTGAATAGGTGCGCGGGTTTTCGCAACTGCTCACAGCCGGTTCTGGCGCGAATGCGAAGCCCGGCTTGGCTCTGAGATGGATCTGCTCATCGGTAGATACTGGAAGCGGCCGAAAGATACTGAACGAGATTGGAACGAGTTCTTGCCGAACGACAGAAATCGGAATGTTGGGACGTGGCGTGCTGTCTTTGGCAGCCTTGCCAACCTCAATCGCTGGCGGGGCAGGAGGACTGCCGGATTGTCTCATTAGCGGACCTGGCGCTCGGAAGATTCTCGCAGATGTAAATCAGATCACATTGGATCCCCCTTTGCAGGTGTAATTTCGAGGAAATAGCGCACATTCGCCGCACGCTCAAATGCTCTCTGGGTGGTGGCAATCCCCTCGTGCCCAACTGGGATTTCGGAGGAAAGTATGCCTTCACACTCCCAATACGATATCGCAATCGTCGGGGCGAGTATTGCCGGATGCGCGGCGGCGATATTCTTTAGCCGCGCCGGCGCACGCGTCGCGCTGATCGAGCGTGATCGCGATCCCGCGGGCTACAAGAGGCTCTGCACACATTTCATCCAGGCAAGCGCAACCCCGACCTTGGAGAGGCTCGGACTTGCGAGGGCGATCGAAGAAGCCGGCGGCGTGCGAAACGATGCGGAAGTGTTCACGCGATGGGGATGGATCGTTGCCCCCTCCGAACAGACGATCCGTCGGCCCGCCTATGGGTACAACATCCGTCGATCTACGCTCGACCCGATGCTGAGGAAGACAGCGGCGCAAACGGCCGGTGTCGAATTCTTCCCCGGGTTCTCGGCTCGAGAACTGCTGATCAAGCAAGGACAAATTTACGGCGTGTCGGCGCAAGGAGAAGACGACGCCAAACTCGATATTGAAGCGAAGCTGGTCGTTGGCGCAGACGGACGAAATTCGCGCGTCGCGGAGCTTGCTGGCTTGCCTGCCAAAGAGACCGCAAACGGTCGCATTTTCTATTTCGCGCACTTTCGCAATTTGCCGCTAGCGAGTGGCACACGGTCGCAACTCTGGTTCCTAGAGCCGGACGTCGCCTACACCTTTCCCAACGACGATGGCGTGACGCTTGTGGCTGCCATGCCCGCACGAGCCAAGGCTGCGGAATGGAAGGCGGATCCGCAAGCGGCCATGGCGCGCCTGTTTGAGCGCTTGCCCCGCGCGCCCTCCCTCCCGCAGGCGCAGCGAGTGACCCCATTCATGGGAACGATCGACTATCCGAACCTTCACCGCAGCGTGTCCAAACCCGGCTTGGCATTGATCGGAGACGCCGCCCTATCGATCGATCCGTTGTGGGGCATCGGATGCGGCTGGGCGTTGCAGTCCGCCGAGTGGCTGGCGGCCGCCGTCGGCCGTGCATGGACGAGTCCGACGGACCTCCACCACGGTCTGTCGGCTTATGCAAAACGGCATCGGTCGGAACTGGCTGGACACCAGTTTCTGATCGAGGACTTCTCGACGGGACGCCCATTCAACTTCCTCGAACGCTTAACGTTCTCGGCTGCGGCGCGATCCGACGTGCGCCGCTACTTTCTCAGCATTCGGAAGCCGTTGTATTGGCGTCCGCCGATTTCTCCGCCCCGACGCGTTGGCGCGCGCGATGTGGGTAAACGCTCGCCACGCGCTCAGCGCTGCAAAGATGCAGCCGAGCATGCAATAACAATATTAATACTCCTAGGACACGTAGACGATTCCATAAGAGATTGCTTCAACCGGGATACCAAGCCCATAGGAGGCGTTGCGGTGCCGATCGTGCGCTGGATTCCGCTAATCGGCTTTATCACGCCCATCGGGATGTGGCTGATGCCATTGCCGGCGATGGGGCGCGACCCCGACGGGCGTTACGCGAATGCTCCACTCAAGCCGTGGTTTGACCAACTGAAAAGCCGCAACGGCCTCTGCTGTTCGTCTGTCGACGGCCGCGTCGTCGAAGACGCCGACTGGGAAACGAAGAACGGTCACTATCGCGTGCGAGTGCCAAAGAGCCCCGACTCCAAAATCATGGTGTGGGTCGAGGTGCCAGACAATTCCGTCATCAGCGAGCCTAACAAGGCCGAGCGGACCATGGTCTGGCCTGTCTATTTCGAGGGCGATACAGACGACGAGGACTATCCATACATATTCATCCGCTGCTTTATGCCAGGGAGCATGACCTAGATCGGTAGCTCTTACGCCGAAGAGGAAATGGGTGAGGCGAAGAGAGCCCGCTTCTGACACAGAGCTCGAAGAAGCTCGCAAAGTCGAACATGTGCCACTGTCTGCCGCTAGGTTCAGACCCATGAAGCGATGGCACTACGTCAGTATCATCAGCATGGTCGTTACTGTGGGTCTGCTAGCTGCCGGGGCCCTGGTCGTCGGCCAGTCACGCGTGCCATCAGAAGTCATAGCGTCCTCGGTAACGCGTACACCCGAGCTTATTGAACGCGCGTGGCACCTGCCAGTGGCAGCCACATTCCACAAGAACGTGAACTGGCAGTCAAACGGCTCTCGTTGCGGACCTGCCGCTGTTGCGAATGCATACAGGTCGCTTGGCGAGGCGGCAAGCACGGAGGGTGAGGTGTTGGCCGGCACAGGGCGGTGCTGGACTGGGGTGTGCATCCTGGGTCTCACGCTGGACGAGCTGGCCGAGGTCGCCCGGACCAACACGAGCCGGAAAGTCACGGTCTTGCGTGATCTCAGCGAGGACCAGTTTCTGGAGCATCTGCGTCACTCAAACGATCCGAGCCGACGCTACATCGTGAATTTCGATCGCGCGCAAATTTTTGGTGCTGGTGTTGGACATCATTCGCCCATCGGGGGCTATCTCGAAACCGAGGACCTAGTTTTCGTGCTCGATGTCAATTCCGACTACCAGCCATGGCTAGTCGAGCGAAAGCGGCTGTTCGCGGCTATAAATACGTTCGACGGTAACAAGAAGCGTGGACTGCTGCTGATAGAGTAACAACTTTTGCAGGCTCCGCGGCATGTTACCTATTGGCTCTTTGGCGACGTGCGTGGCCGGCCGAATGACCGCGTTGCTCCACAATAGTCCACTCCAGCTAGAGTTGGACAATACAGGAAGAGGAACGATGTCCGGCCAGAGCAGCCAATCATTCCGTGTCGCCGTTCTCGGAGCCGGCGCAATGGGATCCTTATTCGGAGGCAGTCTCTTCGAGGGCGGAGCAGACGTTACCCTAATCGACCTTGACGTCGCTCATGTTGAATCGATCCGCCAGAATGGGCTCAACCTCAAGACGGATGCCGGCGAGCGCCGCATTCACGTCCCGGTTCTATTTCCCTCCGAGGTGAATGCCACCTACGACCTCGTCATCGTCTTCACGAAGGCGATCCACACGAATCAGGCACTAACCGCCATACGTAGCGCGATCGGCCCAAACACGGCGTTATTGAGCCTGCAAAACGGGCTGGACAACAAGCTCGTTCTGACAGAGTTCGCCGATCCTCGAAATGTGCTGATCGGCATTACGACTTATCCCGCCGATATCAAGGGGCCGGGCAGCGTCGAATCTCACGGTCGCGGCGTTGCTCGACTTGCGGCGGCAGGCGAACCAGCCTCGCCGACGTTGGACCTCCTACCCGACCTCTTCGCGCGCAGCGGGCTCGATGCGGTAATCGATCCGCATGCCGAAGCGGCGATCTGGGAAAAGGCGGCGTTCAACGCCGCATTGAACGGCCTTTGCGCAATCACCGGCTCCACGGTGGGTCAAATCGGCGCGCACACGGAAACACGGGAGTTGGCTTTTCAGATTGTCTCGGAGGTTTGTACTACGGCAATCGCCTGCGGCTTTGCCGTTGAGCGGCAGCATGTGGAAGAGATGTTGACCGATGCGCTCGCAAACCACATCCACCATAAGCCTTCTATGCTTCAAGATGTAATTGCAGGTAGACCCACCGAGATCGAGGCGATATGCGGCGCGGTGGTCCGCCGCGCAGACGAGCGGGGCGTAGCAACCCCCATTACCCGTACGATCCTGGGGCTCGTACGGCACATCGACTGGCGTGCAGCTACTGCACGAAGATCGCCCGACGAGCCCAGGGGTCATCGTGCAGAAGGCTAGATTATCAGCGCACCACCGAATTCGGTCGGTTCAGCGGTAAGCGCATTCCGCGCGGCGCATGCCAATGCGCGCAAGATCGGGAGGCGTACGGATCGCGTCAATGGGTTTGAGCAGCTCTTTTGCTGCGCTTGCATGAGTCTGCAGATGGCCCGCATGGGGAGTACGGAGCCGCTCTGAAAGCGTCTGCTTGTCGGGGTAAGACCGAAAGTGATGGGATGACTTCCAAAAATGCGCTTTTGACCCCCATAGCCGACATAACAAGTTCGTCTGCTGTAATGCGGAATGAAACATTGCTGTGACGATGTGGTAGGGTGCGACCTCGCGAACGCGCAGGCGCATTAGGTTGCTGACTTGGACACTATGGGAGAGTTCAGATGCGGCGGCGAATCTTTATCGCGGTCGCAGGTGGGATGCTCGCCTGGCCCTTTTCTTCAGCGGCGCAATCGCTGAAGAGAATTCCTCGGCTCTGCTTTCTCACCTTTGACCCTGGCACGCCGCAGTCTCCGGCAAAGCGCTTCGAAGGGTTCTTCGAGAGGTTGCGCGAACTTGGTTATGTAAATGGAGAAACCATTACCATCGACTACCTGCACCCCGACGGTCGGAGCGATCGGTATCCCGAACTCGCCGCTGAGTGTCTCCACCTGAAGCCCGACATCGTTGCCGTGACTACAACACCCGGCGCCCATGCATTGAAGGATGCAACCACCACCATCCCGATCGTGATGGTGGTTGGCGATCCGGTCGGCACAAAGCTCGTCGACAGCCTGGGTCGCCCTGGGGGCAACATAACCGGCATGTCACAAATGACGTCAGGGCTCGCCGCGAAGCGCCTAGAGCTTCTGAAAGAGGCGGTGCCCGAACTTTCGCGCGTGCTTGTGCTCGCATACCTCGTTGATCCCATTTCGCCACTTCAAGTCCAAGCTATGAAAGAAGCGGCTTCGTCGCTGGGGGTGACGCTGCAAGTCATTGACATCAAGGCACCTGACGACCTTCCGGCGGCGTTCGAGACTGGGAGAAAGGTGGGTGCACAGGGGGTTCTCACCACGGCCGAGAGCATCTTCCGTAACGCGCGGGCAGTAGTGACCGAACTCGCTGCTCGCTACAGTTTGCCGGCAGTTTACCCTTACGCTGCGTTTGCGGAGAACGGCGGACTGATGGCCTACGACGACGTTGATGATCGCGAACTTCACAGGGGCGCTGCGGACTACGTCGACAAAATCTTAAAGGGCGCGAAGCCTTCGGATCTACCCGTCCAGCAGCCGACCAAGTTCCAGTTGGTGATCAACCTGAAAACCGCCAAGGCGCTCGGCCTGAACATTCCGCCGGCGCTGCTCGCCCGGGCCGACGAGGTGATCGAATGACAATGTCCGCATGTGGCCCATCAGCGAAGTGGCCGCGCGCCTCGTCGAGGTCCGCTCAGCGCGTGAAGCGGAATAGATTTGCTCACATTGAGTTCTTCGCCTGTTGACCCTTAGGCGACTTCGGCCTCCCGATGGTTTTCCCCTTTGTCAGAGCCGGCGGCTCGCAGCGACTACTTCTGCATCGTCGCAGAGAGCCGTTGCCTTAAGAGGGTTTGACCAGCCATTCGACCGAACGACTGTCACCGTATGTTGGTTACGCCCGCACGACGCAAGCCGTCTGCGAGGTGCTCCCGGTATTTCGGGTCAAGGTAGGGGGTCGTAACGTCGAACAGCTGCTGCGGGTCCGCCGGACGGGAGAGGAAATCATTTAGTAACGGTCGGGCTTCCTCGGTACGTCCAAGTTGGCCGAGGCTTGCCAGGAGAGTTCTGAGGCCTGGGTAAAACCGGCGCGGACGGTTCGCAAGCTGACCAAAATGGACTGCCTCCTCGTAGTTCTCCTGGTGATAATGAGCCAGCGCGACGAAGCCGAGAAAGCTGCCGGCTTGAGGATCGTTCGGGTTCAGACGGAGGCTACGCAGCAGAGCACCAAGAGCTTCACTGAAGTTTCCGATATAGACCCGAACCAGGCCAAGTGCGAGGAAACCGAGCGCAAAATTCGGGGTGAGGTCGATGGAACGCTGCGCCTCGCCAAGCGCCTGCGCGTGCATTCGCATCACCAAACTCGTCCAGCAATACGCGTAGTGGCAATAGGGGTCGCGGTCATCGATCGCGACCGAGCGCGCCGCAGCCGCATGAGCTTCAGATGCGTCGTTTGCGAGATCGCCGCTCCAGCCGTCCCAAACCCGGCTGTTTAGCGTGCGTGCAAGCGCCATGTGTGCCTGGGCGAGAGTTGGGTCAAGCCTGATCGCCTGCCGCAACAGAGTGACGGCCTGGTCGTGGTTCTCGGGGGTCTTTTGTGAAAAATGCCACATCGCGCGCATGCAGCAATCGAACGCATCCAAATTGCCGACGCTCTTGCGAAAGGCTCGTTTTCCTTCGATGAGTAACATCTCTGGCTCAATCGCGCCGACCACGCACTGCGTGATCTCGTCCTGGATAGCGAAGATGTCAGCCATGTCGCGATCGAACCGCTCGGCCCACAGATGATTGCCGGTTTCCGCTTCGATCAGCTGGCCTGTAATCCGCACACGCTGACCGGATCTTCTTACGCTTCCTTCGAGGACATACCGCACGCCAAGTTCGCGAGCGACCTGCTTCGCGTCGACAGCTCGCCCTTTGTAGACGAACGTCGAATTTCGCGCGATGACAAAGAACCATCGGTGGTGGGACAGAGCGGTGATGATGTCTTCTGTGATGCCGTCCGCGAAGTACTCCTGCTCGGGATCGCCGCTCATGTTCGAGAACGGGAGCACAGCAATCGATGGCTTGTCCGGTAGCGCAAGCTCGCCGCTCAAAACGCCCGAGGCCGCCGGATGCTGGAGCCGCCAATCCACGGAATGAACCGAAACCGGACGACAGATGTTCTTAAGCGATCGTTGTCCGACCGACATCAGGGGAAAGTTCAGCTTGCCTTCGATCTGATCGCGCACCGCACCAGAGATGCAAATTCCACCCGGGTCGGCGACGCCTTGTAGCCGCGCAGCAACGTTAACTCCGTCGCCGAGCAGGTTGTCGCAGTCCACCATCACGTCGCCGAGATTGACGCCAATTCGAAATTCCATCCTCCGCTCGCTGGGAAGATCGGCGTTACGGCGAACAAGCGCGCGCTGGATAGCGACTGCGGCGCGCACGGCCTGCACTGGGCTGCTGAACTCGGCAATCACACTGTCTCCGGCGGATCCGAAAATGCGCCCTGCATGTTCAGATATGAGGTCGGATATCGTGCGACGATACGCGTCCAGGGTCCTCAGGGTCGCTTCCTCGTCCGCCGCCATCAGGCGACTATAGCCGGCAACATCCGCTGCCAGAATCGCAGCTAAACGCCTCGTGATCAGTGGGATGTCCATGGTCATCCCCGCACTGCGAAACGATGCCAGTTTAGCCGAGTGGACGGGAGGGTAAAAGCAAGTATTGGCCCTATGCCCTCGCACTTTCACCAAACAGGGACGGATCTAGCCAAGTTGCGAGCTTCGGGAAGCCGCTCCTGACTTCGGAAAAACGAAGTTTGAGCTGTGCTTTACCGCCTTGGTTCGGTTTCGCGAATGTGCAATTAGCGTTGCGAATGGGGGCGGCTCAGGGCTGCCGGTCGGCCGCGTTAGACCAGAGAGGTCTGCTGTTGGGCCCAGCAGCGACGAGGCCGCAGCTCTCGCTGAGGCCCGCTTAGCGGGGCACAGCGGCCGAGAGTTGCTCACTTGAGTTCTTCGCATGACCCACAGCGGTGATGGACACACCCCCGTTTTGACCAATAGACTTGCTCCGCTGTTACCCTGGGACCCGGAGCGCACTAAATGGCCGAGGCGCGGGTCGTACGCCGGCTTGCAGCCATCCTCGCAGCCGATGTCGCGGGCTACTCGCGCCTGATGGGCGCTGATGAAGTCGGGACGCTGGCGGCTCTCAAATCGCATCGTCGCGAGATCGTCGATCCCGCCATCAATGCTCATCATGGCCGCATCGTGAAGACGACGGGTGACGGCATGTTGGTCGAGTTCGCCAGCGTCGTTGATGCCGTGACCTGTGCGATGGCGGTTCAGGAGAAGATGGCCGAACTAAGCGCTGAAACGGGCGTGCCCCCCATCCAGTTCAGAATCGGAATTAATATCGGCGACATCATCATGGATACCGACGACATCTTTGGCGATGGGGTCAACATCGCGGTGCGCGTCGAGAACGAATGTGAGCCCGGCGGCGTGTACGTGTCCGGCGGCGCATTCGAGCAGGTCAGAGGCAAGACGAAGTTCATGTTTCACGATCTCGGAGACAGATCGCTGAAAAACATCGACCGGCCCGTGCGGATTTATGCGGTGCGCTCGGTGGTTTCGCCGGCTACCACTAATTCGGCTGCCGAGGTGACCAAGCTGCTTCCCCTTCCCGACAAGCCCTCGATCGCGGTGCTGCCGTTTAACAACATGAGTGGCGACCCCGAACAGGAGTATTTTGCAGATGGCGTGGTGGAGGACATCATTACCGCGCTGTCGCGCTTCAAGTCGCTGTTCGTGATCGCGCGCAATTCGTCCTTCTTTTACAAGGACAAGGCGGCCAACATTAAGCAGATCGGACGCGAACTCGGCGTGCGATACGTGCTAGAAGGCAGCGTGCGAAAGTCAGGATCGCGGCTTCGCATTGCCGGACAGCTGATCGAGGCTGCCACCGGCGCCCATATTTGGGCCGAGAAGATTGATGGCCAGCTCGAAGACGTGTTCGACCTGCAGGATCAGGTGACCCGAAGTGTTGTAGGCGCCATCTTGCCAAGCCTGATGCAGGCTGAAATAGCCCTGGCGAATCGCAAGCCGCCGAGCACGTGGAGCTGTTACGATAGATATCTCCGCGGCAATGCGCTGCTCTTTCAATTCTCGCCTGCCACGCTCGATGAGGCCAAGGAGGAGTACCAGCAAGCGCTGTCGCTTGATTCGGATTTTGCTCCTGCAGTTGCCACGCTCTCGACCTGTTACGTGGTGCAGCGCTTTCTCTACGGCCAAGATCTCGGGGAAAGTCGACTGGCAAAGGCGCTGGAGCTTTCACGCCGCGCGGCCGAGCTGGCTCCGGATGACGGGATGGTGCTATCGCTTTGTGCCCTCACTGTCACATTTTTGAGCGACGATCTTGAGAAGGCCATGATCCTGGCCGAGCGCGCGGTCAGCCTTAATCCGAATATTTCCATGGCATGGGCCGTCCTCGGCTGGATCCACAATTGGCAGGGCGAACCGGAGCGTGCCTGCGAGGCTTTCGATCGCTCCGCGCGGCTCAATCCGCTCGACAGGCTCATGCTAGTCACGCACATCCTTCCTGGCACCAGCTTGGCTTGCTTTCTATTGGGACGGCAAGATCAGTGGCTGATGTGCGTGAACCGGTTGCTAGCCCTCGACCCTAACAATCTTAGCGGCCTGCTGGATGCGCTAGATATTGCCCGCCAACAGGGGCGAAACGGCGATGCCGAGAAGCTGCTTCAGCGAATTGAGACCCTTCATCCCGGTCTTCGCAGTTCGCAAGTACGTGACATCTTCCGCCGCGTCCGGAAGCCCGAACATCAGGCGTTGTTCGACCAGTGGTTGATTCGCCTCGCCCTTCCAGAGTAAGACGGCTTGCCAGCTCAACGTCCTTCAATCAGAGGTGATGACAGATTGTCCGGTTCTGGCCCGACGCGGACCTCCAGTAAAGCGGACTCGTTGTGCTCAAAGCGAGTTGTTCCGAATCTGACCCTGGCTGTTCTCTAATTCCGGGCCTGCGGTCAAGACTCTCCAAACACATCCTTGCCGGGTTCATGGTTCTCTCCGCGGTAGGGGCATGCCCTCCGCATGATGGCGTAGGATGACGCTGGCGGATCAATGTGTGAAGCGCGCTTGCCTTTTGAGCATCGCAAAGCCAGGGGCGATCGCACCAACGCCAGCGTCCCGGCAGGGACCTTGGATCCCGCCGGTGGTCGGCGGGAATTCGCTAGTTGCTATGCTGTTTGCATGGCGGTCTCCTTTGACGACCATCTAAATTCGGTACCATCGATCCACATGCGATGCAGAATGACCGCGAGCTTTCGCGCGACCGCAACCTTGGCTTTGCGTAGCCCGCTTCGTTTTGCAAGCCGCGTGCCCCAGGCTTTGAGGGCTGACCATTTTGCTACGCGTGTGAGCAGCACATTGGCTGCCTCGTAGAGATAGCCGCGCAACATTTTGTCGCCGCACTTCGAGATTCGACCCGTCCAGTCGATCTCGCCGGATGCGTATCTTCGGGTCGTTAGTCCGACATAGGCCCCAACGCTTCTTGACCTTTTGAAGCGCGTAGGGTCATCGATCGTTGCAAGAAAGCAAAGAGCCGTGACAGGACCAATGCCAGGTGCCGTCATGAACTGTCGCACTTGAGCATTGCCGCGTGCGAGCTTCATGACCTTGCGGTCGAGATCCGCAACCTGCTGCTCGATGGCCATTCGGGCGGTGAGTAGCGGCGTTACCGCAACGGCGAGTTCCGGCCGATCTTTGATGAGCTCCGCAGCACGCAATGCAAATACGTTCATCTTTGCTGGGCCAATAACCAGCCCGAGGTTCTTCAAGAGCCCGCGGATTTGGTTCTCGAGATCCCGCTTGATCTTGACGAGCAGAGCCCGGCTGACCAGCAGAGCCTTCACCGCATGACTGTCGAGGTCTTTGACGCGCACCTCCTTATACCATCCACATTGCATGATGCGGGCGATGCCTACGGCATCATTGCGGTCGCTCTTGTTGATCTGCATTTTCAAAACCGCCTTGGCGTGCCTGGCGTCGATGCAGATGACCGGCAGCCCCAGCTTATTCAACTCGGTCCACAGCCATGTCGAAGTTGCCCCTGTTTCGAGTCCGATCCGCGCGACATGCGGCGCGTTTGACTTAATGAATGCTACGATCGCTTCGGGGTCGGAACGAACCACGCCTTCGCGCTCGATCTTTCCTGTCCGATCAACGATGCAGATCGCCGTTAGCTTCAAAGAAACGTCCAGTCCGACATAGCACTCCATTGCAGCTCTCCTATCATTGCAGGGCCCAAGAGGTGAGCCTCATCGATTCTTGGAGAGCTGATTCTCAGAGCTTCAGTATGGCTCTGGCCCGGAATTACCCCATGTGTAAAAACGCGAAGGATCGAAACACGGCTAGAATTACATTCTGCAGTTCGTCATCTAAGTTGAAATCGCTTGCGAGCTTGAGCGCTAGAGCGGTCTTGGACGAATAACTTGTTCTATCGGGCTCGAGTGTCTAGGCCTTTTCACACAGCCAAGACCCGAAGGCGACATGGCCATCCGTGCCACCGATACTCGCTTTTCTGAGTGAGAAAGCAAGGAACTGCCGTAGCTAAGCCCGGCGGCAAGAGTTATTATCCGGTGCGACATCCGGGAATTGGAGCAAACGGCTATTCCCTGCCATCGGCTCCGACGAGGACGGCGCTGTGGAAGAAGCGTCTCAGAGCATATCGATACGGCCTTTGAGCGAGGGCGACTTGCCCGAAGCAGGCGCAATCTTGCGTCGCGCGTTTGCGACACAGTTCGGGATGCAGCCGGATACATTTTGGACAGATCGCGACTTCGTCACCGGTCGTTGGATCGCAGATCCCTCGCTGGCTTTTGGCGCGTGGATTGAAGACCGGCTCGTTGGATCCAGCCTGGGTACCAGTTGGGGAAGCTTGGGAGTATTCGGACCAATCTCAACACACCCGGACAGTTGGAATCGCGGGGCCGCAAGGCTACTCATTCCCCCAGTGCTCGAGCGACTGAATGCATTGGGAGCTCGGCACCTAGCCTTCTTCACGTTTGCCGAAAGCACGAAACACATTGCCTTGTATCAGAGGTTTGGTTTCTGGCCGCGATTCCTCACCGCGATCATGACCCATCCAGTCAATCTCAATGAGACGATGGGAGAATCGGTTCGCTACTCGGCCATTGCCGACACAGATCAAGCGCATTGGCTTGACGCATGCCGAGCTTTAACCACTGAGGTACGCGACGGATTGGATCTCACAACAGAAATACGAGCCGCTCAGAGCCATGGGCACGGCGACAGCGTCTTTCTTGCGGATGGTTCACGGGTGGAGGCGGTGGCCCTCTGCGAATACGGCCCCAAGAGCCCTGCAGGAGCCGGCTCATGCCTGATTAGGTTCGCTGCGGTTCATCCTGGCTCGGATACTGAAATGCCTTTTAATCGGTTGCTCACTGCCTGCGGAAGGCTGGCAGCGGACGAAGGGCTTAAACAAGTCGTGGCATGTGTAAATGCCAGTCGCCCCAAAGCTTATCGACATCTTTTGGCCATGGGCTTTCGCGCCCAGCGCAATGGCGTAACCATGCATCGCCCGAACGAAGACGCGTACAGTCAGACAGCCGCGTTTGTTCTCGATGATTTGCGATAGTCTAAGATACAGGCCGCTGCCGGCGTCAGATATCGCCTATTCAGTCCGCCGTTTGAATTCCGAGCAACGCGAAAAATCGATTTTCCGCTTGTGGCCGAGCTGATCAACGGAGATGTTGTCGCCATGTCGGCCGTCTGCGGGAGACCCGAGTCGTATGATGTCGCGTTGAACCGCCGCTTTTGATCCATAGCCGTCTTGCGCCACGGCGGCATTTGCGACGCAGCATTTGACTCGCGCTGAGTGCGACGACCATTGAGACCTGATAGTCTGCACCCCGTCTCCTCAAGCTGCGATGAGAGCACCGAATGAAGCGGCGAGAGTTCATAGTCGCTATTGCGGCACTGCTCATTTCGCCACGGCGTTCGCGGGCAGAGGGGATGCCTCGCCGGGTCGGCACCCTTAACAACTCCCAAAATCTGGCAATCACCAAGGTGTGGCAGGAGGGAATGCGTGATCACGGCTGGATCGAGGGCAAAAACCTGATCATGGACAATCGATATTTCGAAGGCCACGCGGAGCGCCTACCGGCTCTCGCTGCCGAACTCGTCGCCCTCAAGCCCGATCTGATCGTTTGCAGCAGCCCGCAGGCAGCCTTAGCCTTGAAATCGGCAACTGCCAATATTCCGATCTTGTTCGTGGCTGTGGCCGATCCCGTGGGGATTGGCCTCGTGCAAAGCCTATCGCGTCCAGGTGGCAACATAACGGGTCTTACGGCCATCGCACCTGGGGACTTCATCGGGAAACGTATAGAAATCCTCCGAGAGCTCGTTCCTGGCGCCTCGAAAAATGCGCTCTTAGCCAATCCGGACAACCCAATCCACAGGCTGGAATTGGCCGAGGAGATACCCCGTACAGCCCGGAAACTAGGCGTGGCTCTGCCGATAGTTGAGGCGCGCACGGTCGAGGAACTCGACGCCGCCTTTGCCTCTGCCGCCGCCCAGCACGCCGATGCGATTGTTGATATTGGCGACCCTTTGACCTTTCAGCATGCTCCGCGAGTTGTCGCACTCGCGGCGAAGCATCATCTGCCGACAAACTTTTTGCTCCGACGACAAGCTGCCGCAGGCGGATTGGTGGCGTACGGCCCTGATTTCCCCGATCTGCTCCGCCGTGCAGGCGGCTACGTCGATAAAATTCTCAGAGGCACGAAGCCTGCCGATCTGCCGGTTGAACGGCCGACCAAATTCGAGCTCATCATCAACATGAAGACTGCCAAGGCACTCGGCCTCACCGTGCCGCCCACACTGCTCGTCCGCGCTGACGAGGTGATCGAGTAGAGATGCGGTTTGCTGCGTTGCACGAGTCCGGTGATGGCTCAGAGCGGCGGTCCCGGAATGTCTGCTCCCGTGACGCTGTTGGGGGCCAAGCAGACGTGGGCCGGATGCTTGAGCCAGCTCAGGTATAGCCGAACAAGTGATGTATCTGACATGAACGGTCCCGCTTTCCTTCCGGGAAGCCACCAAGGCTGTAGGATACCCAGACAACCCGCCTCCCCCAGCCTATACTGTCATCCGACCAAATTGGTGCACGGTATTGCGGAGGAGATGCGCTGATGTCCATCGTCCACCTCGATGATCACACCGACTTTGGTCGGCTGCGGATCGACGATCCCGAACACGTTCGGGTTGATTGCGAGGGCAAGCACGAGTTCTATGTGATAATCATCGATGGTAGTTTTGAGCAGACCGCCTACAGCCTGCACGACAACGCGGCCGACGCTGAGGGAACAGCTGCCGCGTTAGCCAAGCGCCTACGATGCGACTGGGGCACAAACTACCGCCGACGCAAGAGCGACAGCTCAAGCAGTTGAGTTGCTCGGAGCAAAAGAGGCGCGACTCACCTACTGTTGCACGCATCGAGCCACATGGCTGGCGAAACCCGGTGAGATGGTGCGAACGAAAATTCACCCATTGCGAGCGATCATCACCTAACTCCTTCAATCAGCGTCCTCCAGCCAAGCACATCGTTCCCCATCAGCAGCAAAACGCCGAGGGCAGCTAAGTGGTGCGGCAATTCGCAATCGGGACGTGCGCTCATACCGCTGACAAACGAGCCGACCGCGCTTTTAAGATCGTCTCGGTCGAGATAGTCGAAGGCTCGCTGCTTGCACCGCCCGACATATTTGTCGCGCGGCATGTCAGTTATCAGGGAACGATCCACTTTCGTCTCTCCAGCCAATCACTGTATCCGGCAAGCAAATGTTGAAACAAAACAGATTCGCCTGTCTGCCCGATAAGCAACAAACAGATGCTTTTCGGTCGCAGTGTGGGAATTGGATACAAGAAGATCAGCGCGAGGCGCTCGCTACACACGCCCAATGCGTCATAAAACCTTCATTTGGAGCGACTGGCGGCGTTTGCTTGGGCAGCCGTGGCGCGCCGGGCTAACAGTCCTGCGAGCGTCAATTTCAGATGTTGAGCCGGACCTATTCCGCGCGGCCTGTCGAATTGGTCTCGCGCGAAAGCAAAAGCAACAGCGCCGCACAGCTCGGCAACGTCGGCGGCGTAGGGTCGAAACAAATTCGCGCTCCGCAGAGATCACTCTTCGGCGTACCGGTTGTCCGGGTCCTGTGCAGAGCGAGCGGAACCTAGGTACGCGCCACCGCAATTACCGAGGATATCTGCCAGGAGAAAATTCGGCGTTGCGGTTGCAAGATAGGCACCACGTCCGCTGAGGATGCGTTCTCGCAAGTCGAGATTGCGTCCTACCCAATGTCCGCTATGCCCCCGATAGCGACCAAACTCCGCATCGCCGCGAAATGATGCGAAGGGCCAAAAGGCGACATGATCCTATTCGATCACCTCGTCGGCGACTGCCAGCAACGAGGAAGGCACCGTAATGCCGAGCGCTTTGGCGGTTTTGAGATTGATAACGAGGGTAAACTTGCTCGCCTGCTCAATCGGTAGATCGCCGGGCTTCGCGCCATGCAATATTTTTCCGGCATAGATGGCCGCATGATGCACAGCGTCGAGCGGGTCGGTCGCATAGCTCATCAGAAGTCCGGCTTGTCCCCAGTACGGATACGGAGCGACACTCGGCTTCCCGGAGGCCATTACGGAACTTACGATGCGTGAAACATCATTCATCATGCCCTCGCCCGAGATGTAGAACGCGCTCACGTCATCACGAAGACCCGCTGCAACGGCGCTGTCCAGATCGTCAAGGGTATCGAGATCGTAGTGAACGAACTCAAAGCCCAACTGGGCGGACACCTTTTGCAGGGCATCTTTCTCCTGCATCGCCAACGCCCCGTGAGCGGGCGCGGGCCCTATCATACCGAGTCGTTTCAAATTAGGGACAAGCTCCTTGAAAAACGCGATGCGCTTTTGGGTCATCGCTTCTTCGCCACCGACTGCGTTCATCACGATTCCGGTGAGCATCCCGCCCGGGTGCGCATAGCTTTGGACCACGCCTGAATCGACAAGGTCGGCAGCAATGTTGCAAAAAACAAGCGGCAGCTCCGGAAAAGATCGACGAAATTCGTGAGCCGCTTCGCACTGACGCGCAATATCCGCTGTGGTCGCTTGTCCGCGGTACGATCCGACCCTGCACAACACTGAGTCTACCAACCCATAGAGGGAGCTTGATACGACTATCACGCGTGCATTGAGCGAGCCCAATTCCCTAGCAAGCTGAGGATAACGATCTAGGTCTCCTTCGGCGGACCGCACGGCAAGGGAATAGTTCGTCCCTTCGATGAAACCCTCCTCCTGAAGGCCTTTCCGAAGCACGGCAATTCTATCTTTAGCGACTGAGGTCTCCAGCTTTTGCACCAGCAAAAACCCGACCAACGGCATGTTCGTTTTTTTCTGGGCATACCCGGGTCGAGGGATACTCAACGCGGTCGCGCCGATCAGCCCGATGAAATCACGCCGGTGCATGCGGACCTCCACGGATTGCAGCGCGACAGTTTAATTGTCCAAACTCGAACTTGAAAGACGTGCGGGTGCCGCCGCAGTAAATATTGCTGGGTTGCCGATGTCTGAAGTGGGTCATTCTCAACTGGCTCTCCGGGTTTCGGCGGCCCTTCGATGTCTGCTCTTCCCCGAAACCGACCAGCTTACTGCACGGCAACGAAATGACGCGAAGGGCCATGACCCGACATTCCTACAATTCATTCGATCACTTCGTCGGCGGTTGCAAGCAGTGAGGTCGGCACCTCGAGGCTGAGCGCTTTTGCGGTCTTCAAATTGATCACCATTTCATATTTGGTCGGCAACTGCACAGGCAGATCACTGGCCTTCTGGCCCTTGAGGATGCGGTCTGCATAGATTGCCGCCTGTCGAAACAACTCGATCAAATCGACGCCGTAGGACATTAGGCCGCCATCAGCAACGGCGGCGTGCAATCCGTAGACTGTTGGCAATCGGTAACGTGCCGCCAGTTCAATGAACAGTTTGCGCCGAGAGTTGGTCGTCGGATCGGCCGGCACGATCACGCCATAATCCGATCCCTTTCCCCACCGCGTCATGGCCGTTTCGATTTCTGCCGGTTCTACCGCCGACGCCGCCTCGATTTGGACAGCAAAGTTGGCGGCGTCGGCCTCCAGCAAGGCGAGGACACGCTTGTGCGTCGCGTTGTCGGGGTTCAATAGAACGGCGACGCGCGCGACGTGTGGCGCGACCTGCTTGAGCATCCCGAGCAATTTCGTGCCCAGACCCGGCTCTAACACCGTGAAGCCGGTCACATTGCCGCCCGGATGGGCCAAGCTTTGCACCAAGCCATCGGCCACGGGATCGCCGCTGCCAATGAAGATCACTGGAACCGTTTTGGTCAACCGGCTCGCCACCACGGCTGCATCGCCGTTTGCTAGCAGCACGTCCGGTTTCTGACCCAACGCCTGCTCGGTGGCGGACCGCATCCAGTTGGCATCGCCTGTGCCCCATTGAATATTGATCTGAAGATTTCCGCCGATCCTCCAGCCAGCCTTCTCGAGCTGGAGCCGGAACGCCGCGGCGCGGAGCTGTCCCTGCGGATCGCTCTCGGGGTACAGCATCACCACGCCGATCCGATACGTCCGTGCGGGCTGCTGCGCGCGGGAAACAAATGGGAAGCAGCCAGCAGCGCTCGCAACCACAAGGATGAGTTCGCGTCGCCTCATCAACGGCTCCATGGGTCCCGGCAAGGCATCATTACTCAAGCTAGCACACTTGGAAACTGAGCGTGGGCTCGGGCGCAGATCGTCTTGAGGTCGAACAACGTCGGTTGAGGTCAAAAGCGCCATTTTGGAAGTCGGGCAGTCACTTCTGGTCTACTCCGATGAGCGGACCATTTCACAGTTCGCCCGCACTTCGCATTAGGGCCGATTCTGTTGAAAAAGGCCTTTGTCGCGAGCATGCCCATTTTCTGAAGTCTTCTGATGCGTTTGTCGCAGCGGGACGTGGGGGATCGCGTCGACATAGTCAGGATCGCTCAGTCATCTTCCTAGCTTTACTACGAAGGCTTTTCTTGCCGGAGCTCGCTCTAAGTTAATTTCAGCGATGCTTTTGCCGTGGCGTTACTTTCGCCTTTTTCAACAGAATCGGCCATTTCCGGACTCATGCATCGCAGCAAAGCAAACGCTATTCGATCACCTCGTTTGCGCTAACCAAAATGGAAGTGCCTTCGTTCTCACGCGTAAGCGTGACTTAGCGGGGACGCCAGAGCACGAATACTAGGTTGAATCCGGCACTGTCCTAATTTGCCGGTTGCTTGTGTGACATTAAGCACAGCAACTAATTAGGAACCGTCCTAGCCTTGTCGATCGAGGCGGGAATGGTCCCGTCCTGAAACAGGTGGGAAATGCCATGACGGATCTGAATAGCGAACCGAGTAGCGAAAATCGCGAATTGAGAAGCGAGGAATTGACGATCGATGAGCTGGACTCAGTAAGTGGCGGACGATTCAAAATCCCGGGGAAAATCGTGACGGCAGCCGAAATTGCCAAGGTGGCAGCAGATAATCCCGGTTTCGTCTGAAACAAGCGTGCGCTCAGCCACTTGAGGCCGCCTCAGTTGGCGGCCTCTTTCATTTCTAACGCGCTTTATTGGGATAGGCGTGGACGTCCATGTAGAGCGCATCGAGTTTTGGATATTCGCTCTCGAAGGAAGTCTCGATCGATTGCGTCCGGCTCGCGACGTCGAGCTCCGCATGCGCCGGCAGCGCAACCATGCTTGCCCAAGGCAAATGCCGCGAGTAGGGGCTTTGCAAGCTGCATGGTCAGACCCCCTGGCTTTTTGAATATCGCAAGGCGCAGCGGATGTCGCCTTCGCGTCAAAAGGCGACTTCGCGCGGTGACCAGCCTACTTCCGCTTGTCCCCCAGCAACGGAATGCGGCTCACGCGCCAGTCTCACCGCTTGTGTAGATCGCCGCGATGCCTTGCGCCCCGTGGGAAACTTCGACTGCTCGGGATCGTCCAACAGGATCTTCACAGGGTATTGCCTTTGCGGGGTCCCGCGCCGTAGCGCGGGCGCTTCTTCAATCATCAGCGCGGCTTTGGCTTCATCGACCCGGACGAGCGCGGCGCTACCATGATTTTTGTCACAGACAGAAAAACACCATCCGGAGATCCTGTTCACATGCAGCCCACTGAAGGAGGAAAGTCATGATTGAAATGCTTGAAATTGAAATACGTGAACTGATCGAAGCCGAACTCGACGGGGTCGCTGGCGGCATGATCAACCAAGACCCGGACGGAACGAAGCGCCCCCCCGGCCCAAGCGCCGCGGACATCTACCAGCACCCCCCGATCTACGTGCCGAAGGTCGGATAAGGGTTAACTTCTAAATCTCGAACGCGACAGGCGACGAGAGCCCGCTGCGAATTGGCAGCGGGCTTTTTGTTGGGCGATGAAGTACGCCATGCGTGTGCGTGGCAGCGAAATCTGCCCGCTTATGTCGGCTTGGGGTCATTCGCGACTGAGCCGGGCAGTGCTCGCTACCGATCGATGTCCGCTTCGGTCCCGATAGCGAGAGGTCCGACTGGAAAATATCATTCTTCGCCGCGTTTCGATTTTCGAGTTTTTACACAGCCAGGGCCATAAGCTGCCATTGAAGACGAAGGCACATTTTTTACTCGATCCTGACCGGCTTTCTTCCCGATGTCCTAAAGTCTATCTTGGTTGAAAAGACACGAGAGGCAGCGAAATGCTACCGGCACCAATCACATATTGCTTCTACCGTTGTCGCGGGCTCTGTCTTCACACCTGGGTCGTCGCGACTTTCGCAATCATGACGGCCTCCGCTCCACTGCAGGCTTCAACAGCACCAAAAACGTCAGCGTG
>NZ_JBBIAM010000142.1:17301-22449 GCF_054185185.1 Bradyrhizobium sp. UFLA05-153 | reverse complement strand
ACTGCTGCCTTGGAAGTGGAAGCCTCAAAGCGTCGCTCACGCCGCTTAAGCGCCGATCAGCTAAGCGGCCTAGCCGGAGCCTTCGCCGGATGCGTACCTGAGACCGGCGGCATTACTCACATGTTCGAACGCGGATGCGGAAAGCGCCTCTGGGACGAATAGGCTGGGTCCTTGAGCGAAGGGCTCATCGAACAGGTTAGGTCCGTCGGCTTTAGCCGGTGGGCCTCGGATGGCAGCAGAAACTCGTACATGCGCCGTAGATCAGTCACACCGGACGAGTTCGCTACAAAGCAGTACCCGTCCGGCCTACGGACAGGTGCCGCCCACCTCGGACGAGATCATCTGGTGGAGTAATCCAATGGCCAATAAACGCAGCCCAGCGCGCCGTGGCCGGTATCCGTTCAGGATCCGCTGAGAAGGACAATGCTGGGGAGGCGGTTGATATAATGTATTGCACGAGGTCCAGGCCGCGCGGCGTGACCTAAGTATGACTCGCTTCTGCCTGCTGGAGGCAGAAGCCCTTCGCAGAATAGATCGAGCCGCAGCCAGACTCGCTGATCTGATACAATCACAGAACCGCAAAATAAAGCACTCCCCGGCTGACGAGTTGTTCGGAAGGGAAGAGGCTTAGTAAGGCCGCCTCAGTTGGCAGTCTCTATCTTCAAGAGGCGGACATACGTGCCGCTCTCGTGCAGTTCGAGCCGCAAGCCTCTGTCCGAAGCTTCGCCGAAAGAAATTGTCTCAGGAATTGCCGACAAGCGTGATTGGCTCCTTCCATCAATGAAGGTCCCATGAAACGTTCCCGTGTCATCAAAGAGCTGCCGTTTCACCGATCCGCCGTGCTCCGTCTACCAATTGCTCTGAATGGCCGATCAGTCCGGCTTACGGCTTGACGTAGGTCCAGCCCATCTCTTGCAACTCCATCACGCGCACGACACCCGACTTCACGACCTCCGCCTGCCGAACGATCGGTATGTTCTTGTTTTCGGCCTTCTGCATTTTCTCCTGGGTGTTGCCACAGGCCTTGAACGAAACCTCGGGGGTGCTCAGGGCCATCTCCTCGATGCGAGCCTTTACCGGCGATGTGTCTTCACGCAGCATGTTCAGGCCGGGCCCAAATGTGACCACCTCGATCTTCACCTTTTCGCCGAAGTCCTTGTAATATTGAGCCACGTTCGTTGCGTTGTTGAGCGCGAGATTCATCGCGGCGGGGTCGTTGGTGTTCACCTGCAGGATCAGGTGATGTTCTTTCTTCTTCGTTGCAGCCGGATCGTCCATGCGGGCAAGCGCGGATCGCGTCGGCGTCCTCGTCGTTCGCTTCGCTATGTGATGCCTCGCAGGGCTCGCTCTATGCACGACGGGTTGGCCGTCTGCCGGCGTCCAGTATTTTCCGCCCTGCTGCGCGGCCGCAAACGACGCGGACACCAGAACGGCGATCGCTCCCATCGCGGCCGCTTTTGCAACATCATGAAACTTGATCATCGTGAGCCTCCATCGAAGAAAATCATTTGCACACCATCAATGGTTCGGTGTCGCTATGGCGAGCGGCCATTTGCAGGCTGCGGCCATTTTCGCGCGCACCGCATCTATCCCGGCGAGGGAGAACGTTCCGTCATGGGCAGCCCCGCCCCGAGGTGAGAGGAGGACAATAAGGTCCCCGTTATCCGGCAGCGACTGCAGCAAGCGAACAACATCCCCGGCGAACGCAACGCCAGGAGCGAATGCCGGCACGGCGGCCGCGACCTGCACCGCTGGACGATCATTCACGCGATAGGAAATTGTATCATCACCGCCTCCGCGGGAGATGCCGGGGCCCGCGAGCACCAGCTCCGTCCGGCCGGCGCGACAGCGAATCGATAACTGCATCGCGGACTCGTCGGTCCCGCTGCGTGACAATGTCGTAGCGGTCGCGATCGGTGAGCTGTCTCTTATACACATGATGTGTATAAGAGACAGGCGCCAACGCAAGACCGCCGGTGGCCGCGAGTGCAATAAGCAGAATCGCGCCGCGTTTCATTGCGATGCACGTGTTGTGCGGAGCTGACGATCCAGCCATGCCTGTGCCGCAGGGACGCGCGTGAGACCCGGAACCGTCGCGGCGAGGTTGATGGATTTCCACTTCGGATCGAAACCGGGCGCCTGCAATCTGTCGATCCGGGAGAACAAGTGGTCGATGAAGCGCGCGACGCGCTCGGACCGATTCGACTTGGCCGGCCAATTGAAGGCGACCAGAGTGGTCGGCACGGCTATCGTCGAAACCCGTTCGCCCTGCTTGATCAGGTTGGGATAGTCGGCCGCGTCCAGAGAGGCGGGAAGATAATAATCCTCGAACTTGCTCTCGTACGGGACAGGCAGGAACTTGAAGCCTGGCTCCCAACGGCCCTTCACGAAAGCATCCACCGGCTTCGATGTGATGAAGACGACGGCTGACATCTCGCCTTTGCGCATCTGCTCGAGCGCGATTTGGTGTGGAATAAACGTCTTTTCCACCTCGATGTTGAGGCGGCTGAAGATCAGCGGCCCCGAATAGGCCGCAGCAGTGCCCTGCGTATTGAAATTGACCTTCTTGCCGGCGAGATCGTTCAAGTTCCGGATCTCCGGTCGAACGAAGATCTGCAGCTCGGACGGGAACAGATTCAG
Source organism: Bradyrhizobium sp. UFLA05-153 (assembly GCF_054185185.1). Taxonomy (NCBI): domain Bacteria; kingdom Pseudomonadati; phylum Pseudomonadota; class Alphaproteobacteria; order Hyphomicrobiales; family Nitrobacteraceae; genus Bradyrhizobium; species Bradyrhizobium sp. UFLA05-153. Next base: position 19,809 of record NZ_JBBIAM010000142.1, on the reverse strand, counting down.
GACATACGCAATTCGTCGCTGGATGTCCGGCACCTGGCTCTTGTATTCCTCGAGCGCGTCGGAATTGATGATTGCCGCATCGATGCCGCGCAGATAGAGCAGGGAGTTCAGGTTTTCCGTGGCCCCGCGGGTGACAACCGGCAGAACATGCAGGTTATCCCCATCGTCGACCACACGGGCGATCTCTGCCGCCAGGCGGATCGGCGCGCCCTCGAGCAGACCTCCGGCCAGGCCGATCGTCCAGGCGTTCATGGAGATCACCTCAGGCCTTGGCTGCGTCGGCTCGGGCCGTGTCAGGCGAACCTTGTGAGGCCTATTTTGCGACTGCGCCTCCGCCCCAGGCTGAATGGCGAAGAGCAACGGCGCGAACGCTGCGAGTAAAAGCAGCCGACGCAATCCCATAAACCTTTTCATCGACCAGCTCCTCCACACATGCTGTATCCGTATCGGCGCTTTCGAGCCTTGATTGCGCATGGTCGGTTTGGAAAATCGCCGCACAAAGACCGTGTTATCGACGCAACGCTTCTAGTCGTGCCTTCGCTTCCTTGACTCCTCCGGCTTCGGCCCGCGCATAAAGATTTTGCGCTTTAGTGAGATCGCCTTGCGTTCCATACGTTCCCCACTTTGGAAGGATCCGCGGATCGTAGGTTTCCGCGAGCACGAAGCTTGCTTGCGCGCTGCCCATCTCAGCGGCGCGCTCCAGCACGATCCGCGCCGCGCCGATGTTTCCCTGTTCAAGCAGTACGCTCGCGCGCGCGATCAATTTCGCCGCTTGCATCTCTTCGTCAGGATTGACCTGGGCTTTGCCCTGGCTGCGCGCCGCTATGGCCTGGTCTTGGACTGGCTTGTCTTTGACTGATTTGTCTTGGATTGGCTTGTCTTGGACGGGTCGGTTCTGGATTGGCCGTGCCGGCGCTGCCTGCAACTCCTCGCGCGCGACCTGGCCAGTGGTAGCCAGCTCAGGCCGAGCGGGGGGATCTTTCGCCACAAGCGCGACGTTATCGTGACGCGCCGATGCGAGATCCCGTTCCAGTCCCCCGGCGCGCTCGCGTTCACGCAGCAACAAGCCGCGCAGCGCCGCCGATTCGCGTTCTCCGGCTTGCTTGATCCGTACGACTTCCTCGCTTGCCTTGGACGCGCGCTCGGTCTGCGCGTCGAGATCACGGCTTGCTTTCGAGAGATCCCGGGCTAGTTGCTCAGCCCGCTCGCGCTCTCGTTGCTGCGATTGCCGCAAGTTGGCGGTATCGCTCGCTTCCGCCTGTTTAAGCTGCGCCGCGTCCTCACTGGCTTTGGCCGCTTGAGCCTCGTATGCGTAGATCTTGCTGCGCGCCATCGAGAGATCCTGCGTCAGCGCATCGGCTCTCTCACGCTCCTTCTGCATCAATCGCCTCTGTTCCGCGGCGCCAGCTTGTGCTGCCTGCGTCAGCTTGGCGACTTCGTCGCTCGCCTTTGTCGCCAGTGCCGTCTGCGCATCGATATCTCGACGCGCGGCCGCCAGCGCCTGCTCCAACTGGCCGGACCGATCCCGCTCCTGTTGCAGGGATTTCTGCAACTCCAGCGCGCCGCTCCCTCCTGCCGCTTTCCGCGGGGACGCGTCCTCGCTGGCTTTCGCCACCACTGTCGTTTGCGCCTCGTATGCATAAATAGCGCTTCGCGTCAGGGAAAGATCCTGCGCAAGCGTGTCGGCCCTTTCGCGCTCCTTCTGCATCGATTGCCTCAAGTCCGCGGCACTGGCCTCCGCCGCCCGATTTCGCTGCGAAACTTCCTCGTTTGCCTTTGCCGCCAGCGCAGTCTGGGTTTCGACATCGTGCCGCGCGGCTGCGAGATTCTGCTCGAGCCGCGCTGATCGCTCGCGCTCATGCTGCAGCGTCTTTTGGAATTCCGCGGCGCCGCTCTCGCCCGCCTGTTTCAGCCGGGACGTCTCCTCACCTGCTTTCGTCGCCAGCGCAGTCTGGGTTTCGACATCGCGCCGCGCGGCTGCGAGATCCTGCTCCAGCTGCGCCGACCGCTCGCGCTCCTGCTGTAGCGTCTTTTGGAACTCCGCGGCGCCGCTCTCGCCCGCCTGTTTCAGCCGGGACGTTTCTTCACCTGCTTTCGTCGCCAGCGCAGCCTGGGTTTCGACATCGCGCCGCGCGGCTGCGAGATCCTGCTCCAGCCGCGCCGACCGCTCGCGCTCCCGCTGCAGCGTCTTCTGCGACTCCGCGGCGCCGCTCTCGCCCGCCTGTTTCAGCTGGGACGTTTCCTCACCTGCTTTCGTCTCCAGCGCAGCCTGGGTTTCGACATCGCGCCGCGCGGCTGCGAGATCCTGCTCGAGCCGCGCCGACCGCTCGCGCTCCTGCTGCAGCGTCTTCTGCGACTCCGCAGCCCCGCTCTCGCCCGCCTGTTTCAGCCGGGACGTTTCCTCACCTGCTTTCGTCGCCAGCGCAGCCCGGGTTTCGACATCGCGCCGCGCGGCTGCGAGATCCTGCTCGAGCCGCGCCGACCGCTCGCGCTCCTGCTGCAGCGTCT
>NZ_JBBIAM010000142.1:0-17202 GCF_054185185.1 Bradyrhizobium sp. UFLA05-153 | reverse complement strand
TTCTGCGACTCCGCAGCCCCGCTCTCGCCCGCCTGTTTCAGCCGGGACGTCTCCTCACCTGCTTTCGTCGCCAGCGCGGTCTGGGTTTCGACATCGCGCCGCGCGGCTGCGAGATCCTGCTCCAGCCGCACCGATCGCTCGCGCTCCTGCTGCAGCGATGCCTGCAGTTCAGCCGCGCCACTCTCGCCTGCTTGATTCAGCCGGGAAGCTTCCTTCAGTCGGGAGGCTTCCTCGACGGCCTTCGCTGCCAACGCTTTTTGGGTTTCGACCTCGCGCCGCGCGGCGTCAAGACCCTGCATCAGCCACTCGGCCCGATCGTGCTCCTGCTCGAGACGTTGCAGCAACTCGATGTCGCGCCTTGCAAGGGCAAGATCGCGAGACAGTGACTCGGCCCAGTCGCGTTGCTGTTCCGGAGGCTGCTGCGAGGCTCCTGTGTTGCTGGTCGTCGCTTGCGCAATCTGTATCGATTTTTCGCCGCCGCCTGGGCGCGGCAGCAACGTCTCGAACTCGTCAGAATCGACATTGCGGGCAGTCGTCGCCTGTTGCGCGTCTGCGAGGTGCCGCGCCTGATCCGGGGAAGCCTCCGTTGTCGAGGCCCATGTCATAGCGAGCAGGACCGCTGCCATCCACAGTTGGGCACATCGTCCCCGCGTGAGGGAGATCCTCACTTCCCCGTTGAGCATGACCGGGCGACCCATCTGCAATCACCTGTCGCGTGGCAATACGACTTCCTTCAAATGCGTCATTATGCCCTCCATCTTCACGTGAATCATATAGCTCGCATGGAGGACCCTCCCCACCACTTTTGGGGTAGGCTACGGATTGTGTCCGATCATCGAAACCGTGAACTGCTCAAAGTCCTTGTATTTCGCGATTTGAACTGATCGCCAATGAACGATGGCGGGCTCGCCGCCTTCGCCGATGAGACGGCCTCAGCGGGCTGGAGCCTGGGGCCGGCCATGCCCGCGCCTGCCTTCAGGGCGCACCACGAACAAGAAACGCAGGCGCGGTTCTACTGCGCCCGAAAAGGGGCGCGGGGCAAGCAGTACAGGTTGGTACTCCGTTTGGCCGAAACAGACGGGTCGACCAATCTCACGTGCAACCACAATCAACGCTGCTAGAAATCTCGCTTTTGCTGCTTGAAGAACGGCAGCAGCTTCTCAAAAATCTCATCCCGATGCCGGTCGATTTCCCAGTTGAGTGCGTCACTAAAGCCGGGCGCATGGGTATGGATCGTTTCCCGGTCCGCGGAGACTTTCGTCGGCGTTCCGTCGAGGTCTACCCAGCCGCTCAGGGCTTTGCCGTCCCATTCAATGCTCTGCGTCCGACTAATCGACAAGCTGGCCTCCGAGTAGCGCCTTCCTGGATCGCCATTGCATTACCCTCAACCCTGAGGAAAGCAGAAGCTATTGCAAGAAGCGGCGCTTTAGAACAGCTGCCATGGATGGGTACTCCCTATGCGGGTCAGCGTGTACCAACCGCCACTTGAAATTATATGTCGAGCTTCCAATGATGTTTCGCACCTAATCGGCCGTGTGCCGATCCAGAGCAAGTGCGTCCCCGGCGGGGGCTGCTAATCGAGGCGCTTTAGTGATCAACATCACTCTTCTTCGGTTCGTCGCGTGGCCGCTCGCGGCTGCTGTCACCTTCGTAACGCTCGGACCTCAGGACGTTCGGCCTCACCCTGTTATCGGACAGCAAGGCGATCACGCGCTCGCCTTCCTTCTGGTCGGGATTGCCTTCGGCGTCGCCTATCCGCAGCGGCGCGGGACTGCTTCAGTGGTCGCCGTTGCCCTGATCGGTCTGCTTGAGATTATGCAATTATGGGTGCCGGGACGGCACGCGAGGTTTGAGGATTTTGTGGTCGATGCGCTCTCGGCCTGCATTGGCTTCGCGCTGTCCGCCGCGGCCGACCGGATGATGGCGCAATTTGGCGGAGATCCCGACCCGTTGACGCGCGAACGTCCTTAATGAGCGGGCTGATCTGCCTCGCCCAAGGCGTCTTGCGAGTCACGTGCTCGCGCGGATCGGCACCTTCTCCAAAACGTGGTGAGCCGCAACGGCGCACGTTAGCCGCCGCGACGGTTAGGCGGTGTTACCGGCGTCCACCGTCAGCACGATGCCGGAGTGACGTTCCTGCCTGCGCCGGCTCCATCGGCCGCTTGCTTCTGCGGGGCGGCTGGATCTGGGTCGCTCTCGAAGCCAAGGCGCCTTGGAAGCGCGAGCCGGCGAGTGGTTCGCAGTCGAACCGCATGCAATTGTCAGTAGAGCGCGCAACGCTCAATCGGGCCTAGTGCATCGGTGCGCGGGCGCCCCGCCGCCGCTTGGGTCGGTGCCGCGGATCACCAAATTTGAGCTCCGCAACCAGCCGCCAGAGCTGAACCTCGTGGCCGTCCGCCAACCGCCCCGCCCGCTCGGTTGCGGACGCATCATCTGGGCAGTGAAGGTTGACCACGCCCCCCAACTGGCCGTGTTCGTCCAGAACGAATGCACGATAGTGTGGCATCGCAAATCCCCACGCGAATGCATCTTACCTGCAGCCTCGCTTTGCGGCTTGGAGATTTTGGGTCATTACGAGCTACCTCGGATGGGCGGTATGCTTGCCGCCGTGGCTCGCCCCGAACCCGCTCATGCGGTCAGAGTCTTCGGCGTTCGTTCGAATATCTCAGGCGCGCACACTCAGCCGTGACGGCGGAAATGCCCGGACCGCTCCCGGACTTTCGGAAGCTCGCTATCATCATAGCCGTTGGGGTTCTGCAATTGCCAACGCCAATGGTCCGCACACATTTGCTGCAACGATCGGGTCGATTTCCAACCCAACGCCTCCATCGCAAAGGTCGGGTCGGCATAGCAGACGGCGACATCACCGGCCCGGCGCTCCCTGATTTCATAGGGGACCGGTCGCCCGCTCGCTGCTTCAAACGTGCGAACGACGTCCAGAACGCTGGTGCCGTTGCCCGTTCCAAGATTGACCGTGAGTACGCCGGGCTGTCTGAGATGGCGCAAGGCACTCAAATGCCCGGATGCGAGATCGACCACATGAATGAAGTCGCGGATTCCGGTGCCGTCAGGCGTGTCATAGTCGTTTCCCCAAATCTGCAGCTTCTCCCGCAGTCCAATCGCCACCTGCGCCACAAACGGCAGCAGGTTGTTCGGAACGCCCAGCGGGTGTTCTCCGACGAGCCCGCTTTCGTGCGCACCAACCGGATTGAAGTAGCGCAGATTGCCGATCCGCCATTCGTCGTCGGACCTGCAGAGATCCTTCAGCATCTCCTCGATAAAGAGCTTTGTGCGGCCGTACGGATTGGTCGGACAGAGGGGATGCTTTTCGTCGAGTGGCAGGTATTGTGGTATCCCGTAAACGGTCGCAGACGAGCTGAAGACGAGCGTCTTTACATTCGCCCTCTTCATGGCAGACACGAGCCGCATCGTTCCCAGAACGTTGTTCTCGTAATACGTCATGGGCTGCACGTTCGAATCGCCGACGGCCTTCAGCCCCGCAAGGTGAATGACTGCAGTCACTCCGCAGGTACGAAGTACGTCGTAGATCACCTCTTCATTCCGGATATCTGCGTGCCGAAAGACGAGCGAACGCCCGCAGATGGACTGCACCCGCTCGAGCGAAGCCTTGTTGCTGTTGGAGAGATTGTCGACGACGACGACGTCAAGCCCGGCGTCGAGCAATGCGATACAGACGTGGGAGCCGATGTAGCCGGCACCTCCGGTCACCAAGATCATCTCGGACACCTTCCGCTTTTCCGGCCTCCGTACGCCGTGGACACCATTTTACTTGCAAGTCGCACCGCAGGGCGTGGCGATTATGGGCTTTAAGAACTACCTCTGATGGGCATCCAGGCGCTTCGTCCAGGTTCGCTAGTGGTCGCAATCGACTCGCGGGCCGTCTCATCACAGCGCTCACGATCATCGCGTCATCCATTTCCATGCGTCGCGCATCTGAATTTCCAGGTCGGACCGCTCCGGTTTCCAGCCGAGCAGGGTTCGCGCTCTTTCGAGAGCGCCGATCAAGACCGCCGGATCGCCCTGCCGTCTCGGGACCAGCTCGATTTGGATCGGTCTGCCCGTAACGCGCTCGGCCGTTGCCACGACTTCCAGGACCGAGTAGCCCCGCTCATTGGCCAAATTGACCGCGCAGGTAGCCCCGCCACCGACGAGATACTCAAGTGCCCTCACATGGGCGTCGGCGATATCAAGCACGTGGACGTAATCGCGGATGCAGGTTCCGTCGGCGGTGTCGTAGTCATTCCCGAACACCTTGACCGCCGTGGCATCACGGGCGGCGGCCAGGACCAACGGGATCAAATGGGTTTCCGGTTCGTGAGCTTCGCCGATTTCTGCTTCGGGGTCCGCGCCCGCCGCATTGAAGTAACGGAGCGCGACCGAACGAAGGTTGTGAGCCGCATCGAGATCCCTAAGCATCCGCTCGACAACAAGCTTGGAGTAGCCGTAGGGATTGATGGGTTGTTGTGGATGATCCTCCGAGATCGGAAGTCGATTGGGCACACCATAGGTCGCGCAGCTTGACGAGAACACCACCGGCACCGGTTTGAAATCGATCAAGGCCTGTAGCAGCGAGGCGGTTTCGCCGACGTTGTTGCTATAGTAGAGCAGGGGGTTTGCCACGGATTCCGCAACGTAGGCATAAGCGGCGAAATGTATCAGAGCTGACGGACGGTATTTTTCCAGTACCGAACGCACCTTGGCTGCATCGCCAATGTCGCCAAATTCGAACATGCCGAATTTCGCGGCCCAACGGTTGCCACGTGAGAGGTTGTCGTAGACAACCGGCTCAAATCCATGGCGCGCCAATACTTTGCAGGTGTGGCTTCCGATATAGCCGGCACCACCCGTTACCAGAATCTTGACCACGCTCTATATCGCCTCGAATATGTCGCCGCGAATCCGGCGCTGGCGGAATGAATCAATTGTCTCCGATGGCAACAAGATGTGGCTCTTCCTGCCTGCGCGGTCGGCACACTTGGTCGCCACGCAAAAATGCAATAGTCGGCTTTCATACCACAGCCCGCAGCCCTGCAAGGTGAATGACCGCGGTCGCTCCGCAGGGAGCGGGGCATGTCGCAGATGGCCGTTTCATTCCGGATGTCGGCGTGCCGAAAAACGAGTGATCGCCAGCAGATCGATTGCACCCGTTCCCGCGAAGCCGTTGCGGAATTGCGACGGCGCTTGTTACCTCTGCCCGACGCGCACCGAACCGCCTGCGGTCGCATCGGACCGGCCTGTCCCCGATGGAATATCTGAACTGCCTAGCCTTCGGGGAGGGATGGCAGGACCATCCTGGTATTGTAGGCTGACCTCGACAGCATCACCCGGCTGCAGCTCGGTATCTTCACTTGCGATGATTCGCTCCTGCCCCTTATCGCCCTTCCTGATGATGGCAATCTCCGCATTGTTGCCGGCTCCTCGCACGAGTTGCGATCGAACCAGAGCTGTGTACTGAAGCTTCTCGCCGACGCTCTGCAGCTTCTCGCGAATTTGATTGAGCTTTACGCTGGTATCCTGCAGCTCACGGAGCAGGTCGAGCCTCCGCTGGTCATCCAGCTTTGCCAGCTTCCTGACAAATTCGTCCTGCTGCTTCTTGACCTGCAGCAGTTGCGCAGAGGTTTGCAGCTTCCGGGTCGATGACAGCAGTACCGCGCGACGCGCATCCGTAACGCGAGGGCTGATCAAGGACCCCTTGCCGAAGAGCTCGGTCGTTTTCTGCAGGTCGTCAAGGTCTGCCTGAAGTCCTTCTTCATCCTTTTTCTGCTGCTCCGACAGCACGCGGACCTCGTCGTCTCCCTGTCGAATGCCGCGCTGAAGGTACGTTTTTTCCTGCTGATAATCACTCTGCTTGGTCTTCAGATATTCCGTTTCTGCATTAACGATTTCCGAAATCGCCGATCGAGCCAAGGGCGTGTCCATCAGAGCGCCTGGACTGATCTGGGCTCCCTCTCCAAGTTCAGTCTTGATGCGCCACATACGCGCCTGTTCTTTGGCCAGCTCTGTCCAAAGCGAACCATACTCGCTTCTCAGGTCTACTGACTCGAGATACGGGTTGTTCATTCTGATACGCATGATGTCGTAGCCGCCTGCCACGGCGACGAGCTGGCGTGCGGTGAGAGACGGACGATAAGGGTATTCACCCGGCTTCGATACATCTCCATTCACGTAAATGGGCTTGTATTCGGCGATGACCGTCGTGACCTCGTCTGCGTCGATCACGACGACCGTCTCGTGGCCATCGGACGTCCTCTGTCGAAATACCTTGCTCGCCAGTGCAGCCCCGATTTTGGCTCGGATCTGCGGTAAGGGCAGGCCGGCGACTGGAAGCGTACCGACCAGTGGCAACGAAACGTTCCCGTCCATTTGAACGGCAGCCCGATGCCGTAGGTCCGGCACGCCGGCCACCGCAACCTCCAGCACATCTCCAACGTTTACCAGATACTCGGCCTTTGCCTGAGTGACAGAAACTGTCAGAACAACAGCCACCAAGCTCCATTTGATGCAACGACCCAGATCGCTGCCAGAGATGTCGATATGGAAGCTATTGCGAAGTCTGGAGTTCGGCATGGCGGCAATTCCCTGTACGAACGTGGTCACCAAAGTGAGTCCTTCAAAATCTGTTCGCGGAAGGCGGCATATCAACATCGCTACCATTCGAATCCAGACAGGCGATCTGCAAAACGACGTTCTGTTCTCTCGTTGACGCCGAACCGCTCGGTGTCTTCTTCCGCTCTGTTCGACTGATCGGTCCTCTATTGATCATTCCAATCGAACCCATTGGGATGGGCGCGTCGATTGCTGTTCGAATCTAATACCGGGCTGTCGCGGCTCAATCGACCATCGTAGTTACCCACTTATTGCCCGTCCCATCCGGTTATTGCCAATTTCCATCCAGTGACCCGGACTGTACTGATTTAGCCAAAGTGACGAGTGATCGGGTGGCTGACTGCTATGAATTATGCGTCCTTCACCAATTTGCCGGCCTCTTCCAAGATTTCGGCACATTCGGTCGATGACGGCATAGCGATCGCTGGAGGCGTTGGAAGGGGCAGATTGACTGCTCTATTGGTATTGGCAGCCGGCACCGAGTTCTTGCTCGTAGCCGGTGCGGCCTATTTCGCGGCTGTCCTCTATCATCGATTGGTCCTGCTGCAGTCGCCGGATCCCGCCAGGTACGTTCAGGAATCCTTTCTGATTTCCACATTGGGATTGCTGGTTTCGATAGGACTTCGGCAATATTCCCGAATCCTGACGCAGCCCCGCCACGTCTTCTTGTGGAGCGGCGCCAGCAGCGTCCTCCTCGTATTCTCGTTCTTCGTCTCAACGATATTCGTTCTGAAGATCTCCGAGGGCTACTCGCGCGCAACTGTCATCGTCCAGGCTGTGAGTGTCCTCCTCACCGTGCTCAGCACACGGGCAATATGGTTTTCAGTGCTACAGCCTGCTATTGCGTCGGGTCTGATCGATGCCAGGCGCGTCATCCTTATAGGAGACCCGGGTCACTGCTTGCAGTTTGCTGCACGAGCTAAGGGTACCGGAATTCGGACCATCCACTCGTTCGACTTTCCGCGGCCTCGCGCCGATTCCTCAATCCGGGCGCAGCCCGACGCCGTCCAGGCGCGACCCGCTGATGTCCGCCAACTGGTCGCGGACTGTCGACCCCTCCGAGCGGATGACGTTGTCATCTTGATTGCGGAATCAGATGCTGCCTCTGCTCTCGCGCTCGCTAGTGCCCTATCAGAGCTGCCGGTAGACGTTCATGTCGTCCCCGTTGGATCCATCGATCTGATGGCCGTGTCGCGGATCACCAAGTTCGGCAACATGGTGACGATGCGGATATTCCAGTCTCCGCTCACTCCTTTCAACCGAGCAATCAAGCGGGGCGTCGACATCGCCGTTGCAATCGCTGGCCTTGCGGTGACCGGCCCGCTTTTCGTCATCGTTCCGATCGCAATTAAGCTCGACTCTCGTGGGCCGGTGTTTTTTCGGCAGACGAGGCACGGTTACAACAACGAGCCCATTCGCGTGTTGAAATTCCGATCGATGACCGTGATGGAGGAGGGCGACAACTTCAGATCGGTCACCAGACACGATCCGCGCGTGACCCGTCTTGGACGTCTTCTGCGCCACACCAACGTCGATGAGCTTCCGCAATTGTTCAATGTCCTGGTCGGCGACATGTCGATCGTGGGGCCACGTCCGCACGCAACCTCGCAAAACGAGCTGTTCAATGAGCTGATTTCGTCATTTTCCCGCCGCCACAACGTCAAGCCTGGTATTACAGGTTGGGCTCAGGTCAATGGGTATCGCGGCGACGTCGATACGCTCGAGAAGATGCAGCGTCGCGTCGAGCATGATCTGTACTATATCGACAACTGGTCACTCATTCTCGATCTTAAGATCATGATCATGACCTTCTTTTCCAGAAAGGCGTATTGGAATGCGTATTGACGCGACCAGTCTGCAAGTCCTTGTAAGCGACCGTTTCGGCCTTTTGATGAATCCAGGGCATATTGGACGTGGGCGTGCGTCGGCGTCCCGCCAAGGGCTTCGTTTCGCCTGATGTGCTAAGCCTTAGAAGAAAATGCTCCAGACAAATAGAACGGAGATCTTGAGATTGCTCGCAGACTTGTCGCGCGTGGGAGCGGGCTCGACTTGATCCCGCCGACCGGGCCTATGCGCAGGCGATCGGCGAGCAAAGCAGCGCCGCATGTTCCGCGCCTCGCTAACCGACTGCGCGGAACAAGAGCGCAAAGCGGATCAAGCGATCTGGCGATTCAGGGCGCGGTCCCGCTTGATCACAATATAGCAGTAACTGGCACGGCCGTGGTGGAATCAACGGATGCCGCGCGCGCCAAAGCGCGATGAGATCAGGATGAATCGTCATCGCGCTTTTAGGTTATTGTTTGCACATGATCGTTTTCGGAAAACCGCTTCGCACTCTTCCGGATCATGCTCTAGCTCACTGGCAAGGGCTGCTTCCAGTTGCGGGCAACGCTCCTCGATGATGCCCCACTTCGTCTACCGCTCCCGCAGCGATTCCTGCTTGTACCTCGCCAGCGGCGAGAGAAGATAGCTGATAATGCTGCGCGCGCCGGTCTTGATCTCGACTGTGACCGCCATGCCGGGGCCGAGCTTGACGAGCTTGTCCTCTACCTGCATGTGCGTGCGGTCGAGTGAAACGCGCGCCGCATATTCCAGCTCCTGACCTCTCGGCTCGCTGCTGCTTTGCGCCGCGCCCGATGCCCGGTCGTTCGATCCGCCTTGTTGCCTGTCGCGCGTTATGGCGTCCGTCGACACGCTTAACACGTCCCCATGAAGGAGCCCGTAGCGCGTGAAGTTGAACGTATCGACCTTGATCTCCGCCTTCTGACCCGGATGAACGAACCCGATGTCGCGGTTGGAGAGCATGGCCTCGATCTCGAGCTGGCTTTCGCTTGGAACCACGATTGCGAGCGCCTGGGCCGGCGTCACGACGCCGCCCACCGTGTGAACGGCGAGCTGTTGCACGACGCCGTCGACAGGCGCAGTCAACTGCTGGAGCTTCGTGCGCCGCTCCGCCTTGACCACCTCCTGCGAGGCGCTCGCCACCTTCTGCTCGGCTTTCGCAAGTGCGTCATAGGTCGCGCGCCGATACTCTGCGGCGGTCCTTTCTTTCGTTTCCTTTAGCAAGGCGATGGCCGCGTCGGCCTCACGGAGCTTGCTCTGCTGGAGGACGAGATCCTGCTGAAGGCCGACCAGCTCCTGATACTCGGAGAGATAGACCACCTTCGAAGCCAAGGCCTTGTCGACGAGCCCCTTGCGAATGTCGACCCGCTCCTGGAGGACCGGTATCGTCGCCTGCAGCTTCGCCACGCTCGCCAACGTGGTCGCCCGCTCCGCTTCCTTTTGACCCTGCTGGCGCTCGATCTCGGCGAGCTTGGCATTCTGCTCGGAGCGCTGGCTGATCAGAAACTGCCGATGCATCTCGATCTCCGCGGCACTTGCGCCCTGCGGTGACCGGAAGGCGGCAAGCGGATCCTCGGCGAGCACCGCGCGCAGCCGCGCGACGTCGAGCTCGGCCGCGACGAGATCGCTCCTCTGGCGCTCCTGATCGGCGTCCGTCATGGTCGGGTCGAGCTCGATCAGGACGTCGCCGGCCTTGACGCTCTGTCCGTCGCGGACGTGGATGGCGCGGACGACGCCCGTCTCGAACGGCTGGATCAGCTTGGTGCGCCCGCCCGGCACGATCTTGCCCGTCGCGGTCGCGACGATATCGACGCTGCCGAACGATGCCCACAACAGCGCGATGCAAAAGACAGCGATGATGCTCACCCCGATCGCGCGCCCGACCGGCGACGGCGGCGTTTCAGTGATCTCGAGCGCCGCCGGCAGGAACGCGATTTCGTGCTCGCGGCGGCGAGGCTCGCGTCTCGGAAACGGAACGATATTTCGGCTAGCGGACGTCATGGATACCGGCCTGCAGATAGTGGAGGTTGGCGTAGCGCCCGTTCGAGCGGATCAGTTCGTCATGGCTGCCGTCCTCGACGATGCGGCCATGCTCGAGTGTGATGATGCGGTTCGCATTGCGAACGGTCGAGAGCCGATGCGCGATGACGAACACAGTCCGGCCCGCGGCAATCCGCTTCATGTTCTGCTGGATGGCCCGCTCGCTTTCGTAGTCGAGCGCGCTGGTCGCCTCATCGAGGATGAGGATGCGCGGATCGGTGATGAGCGCGCGCGCGATCGCAACACGCTGACGTTGCCCGCCTGAGAGACTGCTGCCGCGTTCACCGACGATGGTATCGTAGCCCTCGGGCAGCTCCAGGATGAAGTCGTGAGCGCCGGCGAGCGACGCGGCCTCGATGACGCGCTCCATGGGCATGGCCGGGTCGGCGAGCGCGATGTTCTCTCGGATCGAGCGATTGAAGAGCACATTCTCTTGCAAGACCACGCCGATCTGGCGCCGAAGCCAGGTCAGATCGACCATCGCGAGGTCGACGCCGTCGACCAGCACGCGGCCGCTCTCCGGCACATAGAGACGCTGGATCAGCTTGGTGATGGTGCTCTTGCCCGAGCCCGACGAGCCCACGATGCCGACGACCTGGCCGGGCTCGACGTTGAAGGACACGTTGTGCAGCACTTCGGGGCCGTCGGCGCGGTAGCGGAAGGTCGCGTGCTCGAACGTAACCTTGCCGCGGATCGGTGGCAGGGCAGCGCGGGCCGGACTGAAGCTTGGCTCGGGAATGGTGTTGAGGATGTCGCCGAGGCGATCGATCGACAGACGGGCCTGATGGAAGTCCTGCCACATCTGCGCAAGCCGAAGCACCGGCATGCTCACCCGCCCTGCCAGCATGTTGAACGCGACGAGCTCGCCGACGCTCATGTCGCCACCGATCACAAACTTGGCGCCGAAGTAGAGCGTTGCGGCTGTGACCAGCTTGTTGATCATCTGGACCGCCTGGCTCGCCGTATTGTTCAGGCTGAGCACGCGGAAGCTCGCGCTCACATAGCCGGCGAGTTGCTCCTCCCAGCGGCGTTGCATCTGCGGCTCGACCGCCATCGCCTTCAGCGTCTCGACGCCGGTGACGCTCTCGACCAGGAAGGCCTGGTTCTCCGAGCCGCGATTGAACTTCTCGTCGAGGCGCCGGCGAAACAGCGGCGCGGCGCCGGCCGAAATACCGATGTAGAACGGGAAAGATGCCAGAACGATCAGCGTCAACCCCGTCGAATAGTAGAACATTACCGCAAGGAAGACGACTGTGAACAAGAGATCGACGACAAGCGTGAGCGCCGAGCTCGTCAGGAACTCGCGGATGTTCTCCAGCTCGCGAACGCGTGCGACCGAATCGCCGACGCGGCGCGCCTGGAAATATGCGATCGGCAATGCCATCAGGTGACGAAACAGCCGCGCGCCGAGCTCGACGTCGATGCGGTTCGTCGTGTGCGCGAACAGATAGACGCGCAGCATGCTGAGAACGGTTTCGAACACGGTCAGAGCGACGAGGCCCGCAACCAGGACGTCGAGCGTGCTGAGGCTTCGATGCACGAGCACCTTGTCGATGACGACCTGGAAGAACAGCGGAGAGATGAGGGCAAAGACCTGGAGGAAGAACGACGCGGCCAGCACTTCGCCGAGCAGGCGGCGATACTTGTGGACCGCGCCGATGAACCAGCTGATATCAAATCGCCTGGACAGATCCGTCAGAGCCGCGCGCCGGGTCATCAGGATGATGTCACCGTCCCAGATGGCCTCGAGCTCGGCCTGAGTCATGGCTTCGGGTCGGGGCGACAATGGGCGCTGAACAAGAAGCTTGTCATCGATGACCTTGCCCAAGATCAGGAAGCCGCCGTCGCGCAGCACGGCAATTGCCGGTAGCGGCGTGACCGCGAGCCTGCTCCAGCCCGACCGCTTCGCCTGAGCCTTGAGCCCGAATTCCTTGGCACAGCGCAGAATTTCGGTCACACCGATCCGCGCCGTGCCCATGCGATGCCGAATTTGCTCCGGGTCGGCGGCAATCCCGTGGCAACGCAGCAATATCGCCACCGCAATGAGCCCTGACTCATCGCCGCTCGCAGGCTCGAGAGCCGCCTCCTGGACGGGCATATCGCGACGAACGGCGGAATAGGGAGGGGCCTCGTCCGCATACCCTACCAGAGCACGCCCGCGCGCAACCAGTTCAGCAAACGCATAGAGCGCCCGACTGGCGAGGACTTGAGCCCCGGCCGGCATCGAACGGCGGTCAGCGGAAAATGCAGACATCAGCATGTCGCCGGCGCGACCAAACAGATCATGCCCGCGCGCAATCAGATCGGCAAAGGCATGATGCGCCCGACTGGCGAGGCTTTGAGATCCTGTCAGGATCAAGCGGCCATCCCACACTTCTTCGAACTCGGCGCGCGTCATCATGTTCGGACGCGATGCGGTTGGATGCAGCACAAGTGCCGTCTCGTCCTCGACCTTGCCGAGAAGCAGGAATCCGCCGTCACGCAGTGACGCAATTCCGGGTAGCGTGGTGCTCGCAAGTCGCTTCCAACGCATCGTGCGCGAACGGACTTGGACCCCGAATTCACGGGCGCAGCGAAGCATCGCGCTGATGCCGATATCGTTGCTCCCGCAACGGTCGCGGAGCTGGTCAGGCTCGGCGCTCACGCCGTGAAGGCGCAGGAACAGAGCCAGGGCTCGAAGCCCGAGGTCTGCGGCATGGGCATTTCCATTCTGGATCGCCATTTTTAACTCAACCCTTCGCGGCTACCGACCGCGTATGTGTTCCTTCTCATGCATTCACAAATATTGACGGTGCCGCACCCAGGCGCTGAGCCTGGGTGCGGCCAGGCATCAATGTTGCGGTCTGGCCAGCAATGATTCCAGACCCGAACCGGTCGCTTGCGACACAGCGGCGACGATCTGTCCGGGATCCACCCGGCCGGTGTGGCTGGCCAGATACTGGTTCAGCAGCGCAAAGCTCTGGCTCGCCAGGGACGCCGTGCTCGTGCCGGCCGCAACCGGATGATCCGCCACGATGATCGGCTGCTGTGCAGTCGTTGCCAGGGTGCTGGTGGCCGGGTCCACATGCTGCTGGAGCAGCGCGAAGGCCCGGCTTGCCAAGCCCCCCGCGTTCCCGGCGATCGCATGCTGAAGATCGGTGAAGTCGAACCTCTGCGGCGATGTCGTGGTCGTGGCGGGCGTGGTCGTGGCGGGCGTGGTCGTCGCGGCCGTGGTTGGGGTGGTCGTGGTGGCAGCAGGCAGAGGATCCGTCGCGGTGCTCGTCTGCGGCGTCGTTGTGGTCGTGGTGTTCGCGGCAGTCGTAGTGTCGGCATGATGATGCGTCACGGTATGCTTATGGTGTGACGCCGTGGTCGTGGCCGGTCGAGGATCCGTCACGGTGATGGTCTGCGGCGAGGCCGCCGAAACCGCACCGGTGGTCGGATCCTTCGCACTTGCAGTCAACGTGAGCGTTGCGACCGGATGGCCGCCGCCGCGGTAGTATGAATGCAGCGTCAGTCCGCTGTCGACCTGCGCGGCCGTCAAGGTGATGTTATTTCCCCGGAACGTCTGACCATCGAGCTTGTCGGTGATGGTCTCGTACTTGGGCAACCCCGTGATGTTCGCGGTCACGCGATCGTTGGAATCCGTCGTCGTCACCTTGGTCCCGAGATCGACGGTACCGCCCCTTCCGGCTACCGAGAGCGAGTTGTCCGCGACGATGAGGGTCGGCTTGGTCACGGACGGTTTCGACGGGGTTGTCGGAGTCGTTGGTGTGGTCGGAGTCGTCGGTGTGGTCGGCGTGGTTGACGTCGGCGGATCGATTTGGAGACCCGTGAACGTCTTCACCGCGCCCGAGAGATTGGCCGCAGCACCGGACGAATCCTTGATGCTCGCACCGCTCGGAAGGTTGACCCCGGTGATGGCAAGCGAGGACACACTGGTGTCGGTCGACGCGACAGTCGTCTTGAAGGTGAGCGTACCCGTCCCCGAGCCGCCCACATAGGTGGCCTTTGCGCCGTCATTTAGCGATAGCGTCGGCGTGCCGCCGACCGTCACGGCTTCGCTGAACTTGAGCGTCAGTGTGATGGTGTCGCCGACATTCTCGATTCCCGTCCCCGGTGAAGCGGAGGCCTGGATCACTGTCGGCGCGACGTTTGGCGGCGTGGGCGTGGTGACTGGCGGCGTGGTCGGCGTGGTTGACGTCGGCGGATCGATTTGGAGACCCGTGAACGTCTTCACCGCGCCCGAGAGATTGGCCGCAGCACCGGACGAATCCTTGATGCTCGCACCGCTCGGAAGGTTGACCCCGGTGATGGCAAGCGAGGACACAGTGGTGTCGGTCGACGCGACAGTCGTCTTGAAGGTGAGCGTGCTCGTGCCCGAACCGCCAACATAGGTGGCCTTTCCGCCGTCATTGAGCGACAGCGTCGGCGTGCCCGTCACCGTCACGGCTTCGTTGAAGGCAAGCGACAGGGTGATGGTATCGCCGGCATGCTCGATGCCCGTTCCCGGAGAAGCCGTGGCCTGCGTCACCGCCGGTGTCACCGTGGGAGTTGTGGGCGTGGTTGGCGACGACGGCTGCGGTGGTGTGGGGGCGGCTGCCGACCCGGTCGTTATTTGCGTGTTGCTATAGTCCGCCGCAATCGTTTGCGAGGCTGGTGCGCGGTAGATGCCTTCCTTCCAATAATAGCTCTCGTTGCTCGTTCCGCTTCCGAGCGGTCCGGAGTAATTGACGATCTCGACCCCATCCCGCCACACCTTGAGCGTGCCGTTGCCGTTGCTGCCGATATCGACCTGCATGTTCATCTGATATTGATGACCGCGCTGGATCGGATTCGGGTCAGTATAGACGTCGTTCTCCTTACCGTCGGGACCGCGTGTCCAGACAACCATGTGCTCGCCATGCATGGCGATGGCGACGGGCGGCGAGCCGCCGAGGACGGTGTTGTGAAGCTGGCCAATGCACATCCACGACGCGGTATTTGCCGCTCCGGGCTCCAGGGTAAACCCGTAGGATATGTTGATCTGAGTATTTGGTGCGTAGTGCTGGGCCATCTCGATCTCAGACCGTTCGGACACGTTGCCGCTCTGGACGTCATGAAGCCAAGTATCCCCCGGCCGAAGCTCGAACCTCAACGTGCTGTCATCGGGCTCGCTCAGGCTATAGCTCCGGTTGGCATTTTCGACCGAGGCGCTCATGCCGTCGACCGTGATGCTCGCGCCGTTTGCGCCTGAGAAAGAGCTGATATTCGCCATTCTGTGATCCTTTTGAACGCTGAAGATGGTGAATTCCACTGCTGCGGATCGTGAAGACACGCAACATACCTCATGCTCGCAGCCGGCATCCGCAACTGGACACACGGGTAGCCGGGCACCGCGAGCAGATTTCAAAGCAGTGGGAATTGGAAGTCGTGCCCCCCAACTGCTGGTCGGTTGGTTAATTAGGAAGTATGGCAAAAAAAATTTCAAAATGTGATTTCTGCGCACGCATATGCGGTAACCTGAGTCCCAGGTCATCACCTTGGACCGGGCGAGGGCAGATAACCGAGTCGCTTTTATCGAGGATAACGAGCGCGACATCCTTGGCGAGTTGTCAAACAGCGCCAACACGCACGCAACTGTGTCCAAGAGGGGGGTATGATCTGATCCCTCAATCGGTTTGTTGAAACCGCTGAATCGTTCGTCTACGGCGCTAGAGCAAAGGCGCTTCGTCGCCGCTTGCGACTCGCAGCAGCGTGTCTTTGCTCACTGGCAGCATCAGCCGTTTTGCGAACATTGCGGCAGGTCTTATCCGCCCAGCGCTAGGCCAACGATGCAATCTAGCCGCGCCGTGCGTCGCGCTGATGCGGCCAACACGCCGCGTCGAGTGAAGTCGACGAGCAGTTCGCGTCCGAGATAACGCGGCAGGGACAGGGGGATCGAAAGATGGAAGGCGACGACAGCCATTGACGTCGCGATATCGGCCGCCCGGACCGCCTGCGCAACTACCTGATGGGCCGCCTATGCGGAATGAGGAGTGCTCGGGTACGCTTCCTCGGCGTAGAATGATCTGATTGGAAGGTATGCGCGCGCCGAAGGATGGCGACAATCAACCAAAGTCCCGTTGCTTGGTCGCCGCGCCTAAATGGACCAGCGCTTTCGATTCGAACGAATTGAAGAGCACGGCGATAGCTGGCAAGGAACGGCGTTGCCCGTGCTCTGTGTGATCCAAAGCAGTACGGTCTTCCTTCGTCGACAATGCTTGCGCGCGCCGTGTGCTCGCCAAATCGCCGCAAAGTTTCTTACCGGAAGATTATGATGTTCCGCCGGTAGAGTATCGCTCAGTCTCTTCTCAGTTCGCTAGCTTACGTCGTCCGCCGCAACCCACGCTTTCCGCCGTGTAGAAGTGATCGGGCAAAAGGCGGCTGACCATAGATCCGAGTCATAACATTAAATTGCCAGTCGAAAAGCTCGCCCGCGGCAACGAAATCAGCGGGCAGAATGGCGGTCGAGGTCAGGCGCCAAGGCGCGCGGTCGAATCGTCCTGCGATCAGCAGATTGCCCTCATGCCGGTGGCCTTCGAAGAAGGTCCATGTTCGAAACTCGCCGAGTAAGTTGCTGTTGGACCACGGGATCCGGCCGATATGGAGCGACAAGGTTACGGCCCGTAGATCGCGAGCTCAGTGTCCGACAAATCGGCAAGCCGGGGGCACTGCGGACCTTTGAAATATCTC
>NZ_JBBIAM010000141.1:0-22749 GCF_054185185.1 Bradyrhizobium sp. UFLA05-153 | reverse complement strand
CTATGCCGGCGGCTTCATCACCGAGCACTACGGCAATCCGGCGAGCGGCCTGCATGCGGTGCAGCTCGAGCTCAACCGCGCGATCTATATGGACGAGCGCCGGCGCGAGCGCGGCCCGCGCTTCGACCAGGTCGCGGCAGATTTCGCTATACTGTCGGACGTGCTCGCCACGACCATTCCGTTCGGCGATCTCGGCCCGTTCCAGGCTGCGGCCGAATAAGCGGCAATATTTTTCGCGCCTATCGCAGGTCGCGACGGCGGCCACATCAACACGCGATCCGATTTTCGCTTCGCGTTCATGCGCGCATCGAAACGAAAGTGATGGACGCAGAATGCGGGCAAGAAAAAAGGGCCGCTTGTTATGAGCAAGCGGCCCAAGTCTAGGGAGGAAACGCCCAAGGAGGGCAGCGGTAACGCGAGGCGCTACCGCACCGCAACAATATGCGACTGCGCTGCACAAAGTGCAAGGGCTTTTGAGCCGTTTCCCATGCAAAAAACACAGGGCTCCAATGTCTCCGCAGAAACCCGGATTCAGTTTCTTTGATAAGGAATTTCAATGGGTTGATTATCGTTTGCATACCAACGAGGCAGGCCCGGAACTAAGCTCTCAAGCCCATGATCGATATTTGGCCAGCGGATGGCTCGACAGGGCGACCGGGCGACTGCATCCAAAATACCAGGGTGCAATTCAAGACAGCGCTGCCCGAGCCTCTCGATTTGAGCTAGGCAATAGCCAGCATTCGTTTGGCTTTCGGGTTCAAGGGACAGGCCTGTGACGGTGATCGATTTCTCAGCCTTCATCGGACGGCTTGCCACCGCCTCCGGCGAAACCATTTTGCCGTTCTTCCGCACCTCCCTGTCCATTGACGACAAGAGCAAGACCAAGGATTTCGATCCCGTCACCGAGGCCGACCGCGCCGCGGAGGCGGTGATGCGGCGGCTGATCAAGGCCAATTTCCCCCAGCACGGCATCGTCGGCGAGGAATTCGGCAATGAGCGTGAGGACGCCGACTACGTCTGGGTGCTCGACCCGATCGACGGCACGAAATCCTTCATTGGCGGCTTTCCGATCTGGGGCACGCTGATCGCACTCTTGTACAGGGGCGCGCCGGTGTTCGGCATGATGCACCAACCCTTCATCGGCGAGCGGTTTTCCGGCGACAACGGCTCGGCCAATTATAAAGGTCCCTCCGGCGAGCGCCGCCTGCAGGTCCGCCGCTGCGCCTCGCTTGCAGAGGCTACGACCTACACCACGAGCCCGCTTCTGATGAACGAGCGCGACCGCGCCACCTTCGGCCGCATCGAAAAGGGCGCGCGGCTATCGCGCTATGGCGGCGACTGCTACTCCTATTGCATGCTGGCCGCCGGCCACGTCGACCTCGTGGTCGAGACCGAACTGAAGCCTTACGACATCGCTGCGCTGATCCCGATCGTCACCGGCGCCGGCGGCATCGTCACCACCTGGGAAGGCAAGCCGGCGCAAGGCGGCGGCCGTATCATCGCCGCCGGTGATCCCCGCGTGCACGAAGAAGCGCTAAAACTCCTCAACCAATAGCAAAGCGAGCGGAGGGCTTGCATGACCGTCTCACGCAGGCTTCTCTCTCAATTGCTATTGGGATTGCTGCTGCTCCTGCCGTCGCTGGCGATGGCCGAGGATTTCCCCTCCAAGCCGATCAAGCTGATCGTTCCGTTCCCGGCCGGCGGCCCCAACGACATCATCGCCCGCGTGATCGGCCAGCGCATGTCTGAAATCTGTGGCCAACCGGTCGTGATCGATAATCGCGGCGGCCAGGGCGGCGTACTCGGCACCGACGCCGCCGCAAAGGCCGCTCCCGACGGCTACACCATCGCGATCTCCAGCGCGGGCGCGCTCGCGATCAGCCCGAGCATGGAGAAGGTCGCCTATGACACGCTCGCCGACCTGACGCCGGTCACGCTGGTCGCAACCGTGCCGGAGATGCTGGTCGTCGCCACCAACGTGCCGGCGCAGAACAGGAGTGAGCTGGTCGCGCTCGCGAAGGCTCAAGCGGGCAAGCTCAACTTCGCCTCCTCTGGGCCCGGCAGCCTGCCGCATCTTGCCGGCGAATTGTTCAAGCTGACGGCGAAAATCGACATCGTCCACGTGCCCTATCGCGGCGAGTGTTGATTCATTGAAATCAATGACTTATATGGAAAATGTCCGCCGGGTGTCAGGTATCGAATTCGGTGGCGGTCAAGGCAGGTCGAGGGTCGAGGCGGGCGGATTTGCGGCGCAGATTCGCAGCGCGGGCCGCTGATGCGTTCATTTCAGACCAGGACGAAACGCACAGAGGCCCGCCGAAACTCCTGGGAAGGCCGTACAACGGCGGAATTTTTTACCTAGCCGACCAGCGGGCACTCCGAAATAACGAATCAGCGGGCTTCCTATTGAGTCGCTTGAGTCGCCTAATTCGTTTTTCGCTGCATCATGGGCAACTCGGCTAAGTTTCCGTGCGCTTTCAGGTCCGCGATGTGCTCGGAGAGGCTATTGAGCTCGGCTTCCGCGCGCTATGGCGCGCACCGCATCGGCGGCGCTATCGACGCGACCTGAAAGCGTCCGAACTCGCGCGCGACGCGTTGCTCCCATCCATGATCACCTCGCTCTGATCAAACTGGGTTCGCGCGGGCCTCGAAGGAAAACAATGGCGGCTCGCCGAGACCGACGCTTCACTTCAGCAACTCATCGAACTTGCTCGGCGGAGGCGGCGGGGTTTTAGCCGTAACCGCGCGTTGGGCGATAAGCCGAACTCAGCGCCAATCCGCCGCATGTCATCCATGGCCTGCGAAGCGATCCGCACCAGCGGATTGACTCGGGGATGGACTTCGGCGGTCTTGATCGTCAGCTCGCCCGAGCGCTGCAACGCCTCTTCGGCCTGTTGCCAGCGCGCGTAGGCACAGCAGTAGGCGCTGAACGGACCGACGTCGAGAACAGTGAGCAGGTTGAGACGATGGAGCTCGGGCGCGAGGCGGAGCCACGCCTCTCGCGCCTGGCCCGTCAGGTACTCCGGAGCCTCCGGGCATTTCTCGGTGCGTGCAGGCTCGGGCGGTGACCGCGCCGGTCGCTTGCCGGGGTTGCCCTTGAGCAGGCGTAGATGTGGATGTTCAGGCGGCGGACCGGACATGAGAGCCTCCTTTCCGGACTCACAACGCAGCAATTTACCACGGTTTTACTCGGGTTGGGCCGAGGTCCGCTTCCCAACACTTTGCCAACACAACACTGGACAGGTTGTTCGCCTCGCCGAAACCGTGGCCCTCTTCCCCTCGGCTACGAGACTGAGGGGCGGCAAGAGGAGGACGCCGAACGGGTGCAGCTGTTCTTCCGCAGATATCTGGAGGTGACGGGCATCAACCAGCTGGTCCGCGACCTCAATGCCAAATACATCTGCACCAAGGCGAGGACGCTCAGCACGACGGGCAAGCGTCGCGGCGGCATTCCGTTCGGCAGGGGCACCCTCTCCCACCTCCTCCGCAACCGCTTCTTTATTGGTGAGCTCAGATACAAAGGCGAAGTCCTGCCGGGGGAGCAGCCGGCGATCATGGACAAGAGCCTGTTCGAGGCTGTCCAACAAAAACTGTCAGCGCAACGCTCTCACAGCACCCTGACCAGGCAGAAGTCCGAGCACCTCCTGAAGGATCTCCTGTTCGACGAGGCTGGCCATCGCATGGTCGCAATCCATGCCACCAAGGCCGGGGTGCGCTACCGCTACTATGTTTCGCAACCCGGTCTGCATGGCGCGGCACGAACGGCGGAGCTGGGATCGATCGTCCGGGTTCCTGCGCGCGGCATCGAGCAGGCGATCATCTCCGCCCTTCAAAGGTATCTCGCCGACAACAAGCTCCTCAATGACGACGCGTCGATCAGGCTTGATCGCGCGGCACTGGCTGCACTCCTTTCCCGCATCGAGGTCCGGAGGAACCAACTCGTCATCTCCCTAAGGCCGACCAAAGACAGCACCGAGCCAGAGGCCTTCTCGATTCCCTGGCAGAAGCCGTCTTCAACGCGATTGCGGAAACTCCTTGTGCCGCACGGGACGCCCCGCGCGAACGTTCGCCCTGAGCGCGCCGATCGACGCGCGCGTCTCGTCTGCGCCATCGCGCGCGGACGCCGTTGGCTCGACGACATCATCGCGGGCTCAGTCTCCAGCCCGCAGCAATTGGCACAACGCGAGCAGTGCACGGTCCGCCAGGTCAATTTGGCGCTCTCACTCGCCTTCCTTGCGCCTCAACTGGTCAAGGCTGCGGTCGAAGGGCGGCTGCCGCGCGGCATCAACATCGAACGCCTCCGCGACCCCCACGCCGCATGGAGCCGGCAGTTCCAGGAACTCGGCCTCGATCCGGATTAGTCAAAAGCTCGGCCTGCGAAAGCGAGATCAAAGGTCGGCGGTTCGAGTCGGGGGAGCGCTACCTACGTTCTGAAATAGCTTGTCTTTTTCGCCTGCGCCAAGCGCAATCTACGGTCCTAGCTACGGTGCTCCGAAGTGCCAGCTTCCCGATCGTAGTTTGCAGCAACTCACACAGCGCGCCGGCCTCGCCATTTTGATACTGTCGTTGAAGGTCCACGCGAATACGCTGAAGTTTACAAGGCCGAAATGACTTGTTGGCTTGTTGACATCCCGCGTGCTCCTGCCGGGCTGGTGTCATTGCTTGCAGCCACGCACACGCCGCAAAGAAAACGATGCCGATAAATTTCATCGGCGAATGGTGCTACTCGTCACAGGAAAACAAAACGACCTCGTACACGCTACCGAGCTGGACCCAGGATGGTCACTGCACCAAAATTCGCTCGATCGAAACATGGGGTTTCTACGGCGAAGGTCGGCACTGCGAGCCGGTGGATATGCGGCCCTTCGTCCGCAATTGACCGATGCGAACCAAAGCTGCCGCGAGGGCGTCGACGCAACCCGCCAAGGATTCTTTGGCCCCAAACGGCGCGCTACCTGTCCTTCAGGGTCGCCAGGGTAGATCAGAAAGCCGTCCAGTCGCGAGGCGGGATCACCAAAGCCAGCTAGATAAGCGGTGAGTTGGTAAAGATCGTCGGTGACTACGCCAATACGGTTGAGAGCGTGGGCCCGCGTCGTCTTGTATTCGGCATCGGCAATGGCGCGGCAACGCCCCTCATGATCGAATATAAGAACGTCCGGGCGTAACGAACCGAGTTCGTCACCATCTGCAATCAGAAGTGACCGGATGTGTTCGGTGGCACGGCCCCTATGGACAACCCGCAACCCAGGAAGACTAACTTGCAAGAGCTTGGCGACGTATAATTCCCAAATCTCGGCCATGTCGAGCAACACCCCGAACGCCTTGCCGTCGCCCGCGGATGACGCCATTCGCGGACGCCGCGCGAGGATAGAGAGCGACAGCTCGATTGCGGGTCTGTAGTTTTCAGTTATCGGCAGTATCGCACGATGTGATTCTCGATCGTTGTTATGCCCACGCGCGGACCAAGGGCTGCTTGGAGGTCTTCGACTATGGTTCTGCCGCGCTCGGGCAACCAGTAATTTTTCTCGCCACGGGAGCCGAGAGCGGCGCGCAAGCGTTCGAACGCGCCTAGCAGAATGCGACCAATGACTGGATCGATGACGCGTGTACGCGTAACACTCGCGAGACGGTCGTCTCCAACTGCGCGCATCAGAGCGGTTTCACGCGGCAAGAGCCTACCGCGCAGGGCGGGGCCGAAATGGACCGTTTCGACCCGTCGGAACGGCAGTCCATGCTTCGCGGCAGCGAGGAGCCGACCAGCCCAAAGGTGAGCGATTACAAGCCAAAGCCAAATGCGCTGCTGCTCATATCGGCCTTTTGAATCTACCAGCCGGACTCCCCAGATGGCGGTAAGCCATTTCATCAGAGCCGGCATACCGAACCGGGGTTCGAGGCGCAGGGTCCGCCCTTCGAACTGGGCTTCGCCGATGTATCGCCCCGCCCACCAAGTGCCGGTCGCGGCGTCGAAGGAGGCTATAGGCTCCTCATCGAGCTCCTTGGCATGATGACCGAGATGGAGAAGCATACACGACAATGGCTCAGTGCAAAGCGTCAGCGTCAGGTCGCGCGGCCCAATGTTTTGCCAATCCATATTTCGCGGGTGCGCCTGACAAGATGCTGGGTGGCCCCCGGCGAAGGCCGCAACGCCTTGGGCGTTAGACTGCCTTTTTCACGATTTGGAACCCCTTGGCCTGCGGTTAGCCGTTTATTCAGGCCTCAAAGGGTGGCGGTGCGGAGTTGCGCGAAGCGCAATCTGCCATCCGCCGAACACAAGCCATCTATCAGAGCTTCACGACAGGTGCGCCACTCTTGGCTACCACCGCTAACGTCGAGAACCTCAACTATCTGCAATGCAGTTGGTCTCTCAACAAGGTCTTTTCGAATCGGCGTGAGTTTGCTTTTGCACGTCACGTATTTCGAAAGACTCCGCAGTATCGCTCGGCAGTTAGCACATCGCTTTTCGAGCGAGGCCGCATCGGCGAAGAGGCAGAAGCTTAAGCGGAAACATTTCCGGTTTCGATTTTTTATTTTTCAGATTCGAGGACTTCGCGGCCTGAAAGAACGAATGCCGGAAGGGCATCACGCTTTCGGGCGCCCCAACTGACCCGCAACGGCAGTGCTGCCGGCGCTCGCTATTCGATCGTTTGAGCCATCCGTCACCAAGGTTCCACTTCTTCATGGCAACTCGAGCACACGTGGTTCGCCGAGTGACGGAATGGCTAGCTGGGCGCGGGAGAGATCGAACTTCCCTTCCACTCTTGGCAAGCGGGTTCGATTTGAAGCTTCGTCGCTGCTCGGAGAGAAACTCCAACTGGCCGAACAACAGGGCGGCCAAGGCCGCGTCCCGCTAGTCAAAATCGATTCCGTACCGGACCAGCAAAGTACAGAGGTTCGGAGCAAGATGGAAACCGTGTCCCATTCCAGCCCTTTACGCTGGAAGCCTTCATCGATGCTCTTGCGGAGGCAGGCGCCGAAGGTTTTGCCCGCGACTTGTGGGGACGCTACGCCGATTTCGAACGCGTCTATCACCTCTGCTTGGGCGAATACCTCGAAAAGCCCTCAAGTCACGCCGTCATAGCACCGCTCGCCCCGCCTCCGGCAACAGGCACCGAGGCGTCACTTCGAGGAGCCACAAGGACGAGGGCGGCTAAGCGCACGACGGGATGCAAGCTGCAGAATGTCCAGGGAGGAATGTCCCAATGAAAGACGACACTCTCTTGACGACCGCCGACCGCGTCGAACTTCTGGTGAACGGGCTTAATTCGGGCATCGACCACCGGCCCGTGGTAAAGCTATTCATGCCCGACGGCGCCGCGACCTGGCTTCTCGCCGAATGCGACCCGGATGAACCGGATCGCCTTTTCGGACTATGCGACCTGGGCCTCGGCTGTCCCGAGCTTGGCTATGTCAGTCTCACTGAAATCATGGAAATTAGCAATCGTCTCGGGCTTCCCGTCGAGCGAGACCTTCATTTCGTCGCGGACAAGCCACTCTCGGCTTATGCCGATGAAGCGCGTGCAAATGGCCGCATCATCGCCTGACAAGGAGCAATGCACTCACCGATGCAACGAGAAACAACTCACCGATATGCCGCCATGTGCGCTCATTGCTCGATTTCAAATCCTTGGCAATTGATCCGCCGAATCATCTGAGCGACGCTGATTGGGCAATGTTGAACGGTTGAAGCGCGGCGAACAAGCCGGTTCATCTCTTAATGCTAGTGTATGTTTAGGAATTGGCACGCAACAACAAAAGAAGAAATGGACTGGTTCACCCGCATCACCGGCTTCAAAGAAAGCACGTTCGCCTCGACCCGCGCGCAGTTTGAGGTGCACGGCAGTACCCTTCGCTCTAAGGCCAACGGCCGCAGCTATGGAATCGGCGAGTTCGAGTTGGCATCACTCAACGACTTGCGCGCCCGAGTGGCCGGTGGCACCGGCGCCGAGGGCCGAGCTTGCGTGCAAATCGTCACCGGCGACGTACGGAAGATGCACCAGATGCGGGAGTACGCAGGCGCGCTGTTTCAGGTTGCTAGCCAGTTCAATGCTCTGGAGATGGTTGGCCCCGGCATAACACCCGAGGATGGCGTGACACGTTACGAGCACGACTACACGCAGGGACCTGCATGCGCGATGGCCGCGGGCGCGGCGACGATCTTCCGCAACTACTTTGTACCCGTGGGGGACCAGATCGGTCAAACGGCGGGGCGCCAGCTTGACGGCCTCGCAGACATTGGCGCCGAATTGAGCGCCAGGCTTGACCGTCCCGTCGCGGAATTGTGGGAGTGGCGCAACGGCTATGCTCTCGGGAAGCGCCAAGGTCTGGATCTGATTGCGGACCATCTGCACACTATGGGCCCCGAGCAGGCTGACGTGCTGGCCGGCAAGCTGCGCATCGGCATCCATCGCGACGTGGAGGTGACTGATGTCCCAGACGCCCCGAGGCCTGTAGTGAGCCAAGCCTTCTGCTCAGCGTTGCCCGTGGCCTATGGTCTCGTGCCGCAGAAGCACTGGGCAGCATTCGCGCAACTGGTGCTCGATGCCGCCTATGAGGCAACGATGCTTGAGGCAGTCATCAATGCGCGGCGCCGCGCGGCGTCTATTGTGCTGCTCACGTCCCTCGGCGGCGGGGCGTTCGGCAACGCGCCCGAGTGGATTCACGCTGCCATCAAGCGCGCCGTGACGAAGATGCAGGGCTTCGACCTGGATGTACGGCTCGTGAGCTATGGACAGCCATCGGTGCAGGCACGCGAGTTGGTGAAGGAGCTGGCTTAGAATTGCAGTGCATTTGTCTGGGATCTTCTCGATCGAATGGCGGAGAGGGAGGGGACATAACCGCATATCGTCCTAGTCCGCACATCTTCGCCGAAATTCGAGAAACCTGTGCACGAGAAGCATAATACCTACGCTGGATCTCAGGCCCGTTCATCCTAGTTCGCGTGCGATCAATGCACAGATATGGGCTGGAGTATGGGCGGAAACGCTAAAGGGAGGTTGGCGGTAGTGAACTGGACCCCGTTTTGACCGGACACCGGTCTTAGCCGGAGGAGCTAGGCATAGTCCTAGGCATACGCCTATGTCCGAGACGTTTTCGAAGGTGGAAGTCATCACCGGCGTTGCCCGCCGGCGGCGGGAGCTATGCGTGAATCTGGGTGACGACGTTCGATTGAAGGCGGCGTATCGAGGCGGGTGTCGAGCCTGCCAGAACCTCCCGAAAGGAGCGATACGCCATGTCGAGAAATAGCACCGTCATCCCGTTCCGTCAGCCCGAAGCGATCGACGATCCCCTGACTGAAGTCGCACGTGAAGGCGCCCGGAGAATGTTGGCGCAGGTACTGATTGTCGAAGCCGATGCCTTCGTCGCCCAATGGAAGGACTTGAAGTTGCCGGACGGCCGCGACCGCGTGGTGCGGCACGGCCATGGCCCGCAACGCGCCATCCAGACCGGGGTTGGGCCTATCGAGATCCGGCGCGCCAAGGTACGCGACCGGGCTGACGTGGCCGCGGAGGAGAAAATCCGTTTCACCTCATCGATCCTGCCGAAGTGGGCGCGGCGGACCAAAAGCCTCGATGCGCTGTTGCCTATCCTCTATCTGCGCGGGGTGTCGACCGGCGATTTCCAGGAGGCTCTCGCCGCGCTGCTGGGCAAGGATGCACCCAACCTGTCTCCCGCCGTGATCGCGCGGCTGACGGCGGAGTGGCAGACCGAATACGACGCCTGGCAAAAGCGCGATCTCTCGGCCCGGCGTTATGTGTACGTGTGGGCGGACGGCGTTTACCTGCAGGCGCGAATGGAAGAGAGCGCCGAATGCATGCTTGCGCTGATTGGAGCCACCCCTGAGGGCAAGAAGGAACTCGTCGGCTTCCAGACCGGGGTGCGGGAGAGCGCGCAGAGCTGGCGCGAACTCCTCATCGACATCAGGCGGCGTGGTCTTGAGATCGCACCCGACCTCGCGATCGGCGACGGCGCGCTCGGCTTCTGGAAGGCGATCGAGGAGGTCTTTCCCGGCACCAGGCACCAACGCTGTTGGGTTCACAAGACCGCCAACGTGCTGAACAAGGTTGCCCTCTCGGTCCAGGTCAATATGAAGGCAGACCTTCGAGAGATTTATGGAGCGTCGACCCGCGCGGCCGCCGAGGTCGCTATCGACGTGTTCGCCGACAAATACGGCACCAAATACGAGAAGGCGGTCGCATGCCTGACTAAGGACCGAGACGCTCTGCTCGCCTTCTTCGACTTTCCCGCCGAGCACTGGGATCATCTACGCACGTCAAACCCGATCGAGAGCGTGTTCGCCACGGTCCGCCATCGAACGGTGCGAACGAAGGGATCCCTGTCTGCGACAACCGCCAAGCTCATGGTGTTCAAGCTCATCACCGCTGCGGCAAAAACCTGGCGGCGATTGAAGGGAGAAAACCAGTTGCCGAAAGTCGTCCAAGGAGTCAGATTCCAAAACGGCATCGAGGTCATTGAAATGCCGGCTCACCACGCCGCCTGATCGACCTCGTCACCCAATCTCCTGCTTAGCTCCGGCGGCGGTTTACGACGGCGCAGAAGCTCTCCGTCGTCAACGAGATGCTGCAACCGGGCATGTCGATCAGCTATGTTGCCCGTCGCCACGGGCTCTCCCCGTGCCTGGTCTTTCGATGGAGACGGTTGATGAGTGAAGGGGCCAAGGAAGCGGTGCGGGCGGATGAGATGTGATCGCCGCATCCGAGGTTCGCCGGCTGGAGGAACCGGTTCGGGAATCCGAGCGTGTCATCGTGCTGTGCGTCGGCGAGAAGTCGCAGATCCCGACGCTGGACCGCAGCCAACCCATGGTCCCATGCGACCTTGCCAGGCGGCGCACCGCAGTCATGACTGGCGTCACCTCGCTGTTTGCCGCCTCGACATCAAAATAGGCCGGGTCATCGGCAAGCGGTATGGCCCGCAAATTTCTCGATGAGATCGAAGCCGCTGTTCCAGACGTTCTGGACGTTCATCTCGTCGTGGATCTGACGCCAACCAGTTCATCCTGGCCCAATCAGGTCGAACGTTTTTCTTTGCGCTAATCACCCAGCGATCAGACGCGGCATCTATCGCAGCGTAGCAGCGTTACGTGCCAAGATCACGTCCTTCATCGAACACCACAATACCGACACAAAACCGTTCCGATGGACCAAATCAGCCGACGACATTCTCAGCTCAGTCGAACGCTTCTGCGCTTACAACTCGCCTGACAAGGGCTAAAATACTACGATTTTGCGGTTGTTGTCTTCGCTGCGACGGCAATCGCCCCCTCGTCCTCGTCGGCTGCCGCTGCGAGCGGTGGAACGGCTGGCACCGCGAGCGGTACTCTTTGCTGAGTAGTCACCGTAAGCAGGCCATCTCGAGCATCCTTAAGCAGCGATGCAAGCTGCTGGGCGTCTCCAGCTGATTGTATAAGATACTCTGCAAGGATCTGTGAGTCCGTGCCGGAGACCCCATCAGCATGGACCAATTCAACGGGCATTGCACTTATGTATTCAACGGTGGACGGCCGATCCTTAGGTCGCCTTACTTTCCAGCGGGTGACCAGTGCCGTAGTAAGAGTAACCATGGTTGCTTCCTTTCCTGCCTTTTTGCATTTCACCGAGAGTGAGGCCGGCCAAACTGGCAAATAGGCTTGCGTAGGCAATTGCTCTGCGCTAGCCAGAGCTACCGCCCGTCCAGGGGATCTGGAAACGTGCCGCTAGGAAAGGCGCTGTATCCTCTCGCTGATTTGGTGCAGCTGGCGGATTTTCCGCTTGTCGAGCTGATCTCACCGGATGCTCTGCAGTCTGTCTTTGGACGTTTTTTTTACTCTCATGCCGTCGCAAGTACAATCGGGGACAATCTCGTTCTCGATCTAGCAATCGAGATCGAAGGCGAAATCGCGCTGTCACTACCGGGCAGTGAAGTGATTGCTATCGTACTTGCTTACGGCAGTCCTGGCTGGACCTCACAGCGCCTCCGTCTTGTTGTCGGTCCGGAATTTGAATTCTCGCTGCGCCAGATTACCCTCGGGCTGCGCGTTTCGTCGGAGGTACTGAAGGACGTTGCCACCAGTGGACCGTCCGTCATTCTGGCAACCGCGGATTTCTCATATTCCACCGCCGGCCTGCGCATCGAGAACTTGGCGGGGCCGACCCTTGCTCCGGCCTACGTCGCCGGCTCGGAAGTCATCGTATCCGCCACCGACGTGCGGCCGGTATTCTCGGAAGACGGCATCCCAGATTACCTCGACGTCCCCCCGGAGTTCCGGGGGTTGGCTCTGCGCGACGTAGCGGTGCAAATCCCGAGCCACTACCTCCAGATGAACCCCGGCACCAATCTCGAAATTCGCATCGCCGGCGCCGGCATCGGCACAACTGGCTTCACCGGCAAGACGCGCGTGGACTCTGCGGACCTCGCCGCTCCGGTCACCGGCTCGCTGTTCGGTTTCCCGTTCCGATTCAGCCTTTTTGAGCTCGACATCCGCGAGAACGCGATTCTCGCTCTCGGCCTTGAGACGGACCTGCGCTTGGAGATCTTCGAGAACGGCACCGACCAAAAATGGGTTCGGATCACTGTCGCATGGGACAGTGGGGGCACCTTCGCGGCCGCGCTCTCCGGCACGCAGCCCATGGAAGCGGGCACGAGCGCGGCCGCGCTCGTCACACTAGAATATCCGGACGTGCTCCACATCGACGTCAACTCGCTCCGTGTCATCCTCGATGATCATCTCTGGGCCGTCTATGTCGCCGGGGACCTGCAACTGCTAATTAGCGGCGCGGTGCAGTGGCCAAAAGTGGCGGTGGACGAGATAGGCGTCCGCTCGGACGGAAAGCTGCTGCTGCCGGACGGCTCCGGCATCGCCTTCGCCTCGCCGATGGTCGTCGACTGGCACTTCGTCCGGCTCTCCGCCACGAAATTCCGGCTGGGCTATGCGGACGACAGCCGTCAGCGCCTCCGACTCGGCGTGTTGGCGGAAGTTCTGCTGATGGAGGGGCTGCCGGCGGGCGTGTCCGTTGAAGGCCTCCTCGTCGAATGGCAGCCCGGTACGAACACCGCGCCTTCAGTAAGCCTTAGCGGCATCGTTGTCGAACTTGGCGTCCCAGGCTCGTTCCACGGGAAGCTCAGCGTCGCCTTCGTCGAGAGCCCCGGCAACATTGAGTTTCGCGGCCAAGGTTCGCTCGAACTGACCGCGCTCGACATGAGCATCACGATTGGCGCTGTGGTAGGCCAGCAGAGCGCACCGGCACCCGCCTTCACTTATCTCTACCTATTCGCGGACGCGAAGCTGCTGCCGACCGGCATACCGATCGGGCAGACCGGCATCTCGATCTACGGCTTCCAGGGCCTAATTGCCTACAATATGGCGCTCGAAGTGAACCTCGGGCTGCCGGAGGACGAGCGCTTCTACGAGTTGTTCAGCCGCGCCCCGCCGCCGCCGGGCATTACCGACATCTCCAAGTGGGGGAAGCGCCGTGGGCACAATGCGCTCGGTGTCGGCGTCGTGCTCGGCACGGCGGACAAGGGTTTTGCACTTAATATGAAGGGCTTGCTCGTCGTCGCCTTCCCGGACATTACCATCCTACTCCAAGCGCGCGCGAACTTCATCAAGCTGAAGCCAGACCTCGGCACGGAGCAGGAGGGGACGCTCGACGCGCTCCTCGTCTACGCCAGCGGGCAGAATTCCCTCTCCCTCAGCGTGCTGGCGCACTGGTCGATCCCAGTCGTCGTAACCGTCGACGCACGCGCACACGCCTTCTTTTCGTTTAACGATCCGCGTGCCTGGTATCTCGAGATCGGCCGCGACGAGGACGGTAAGCGCTCGTCAGCGCACGTGCTCGACTGGAACGGAAGCTGGCTGTTCACCGCCGGCTTCTGGTTCCGGCTTGGCATGAACGGCGTTCTCACCGGTGTCCAGATTGAGTTTGAATTGCGCAAGGAGGCGGGTGGCTTTTTCGTCGAGGTCTATGGCTTCGCGCGCGGAGACATGGCGCTCTATTGGCAGCCGGCGCAGTTCGAGGGCGGACTGGAGCAACGCGGGCGGGTCGCGGCGGGGTTCAAGGGGGTCTCAGTCGGCATCGAGCTGGGCGGCGTTGTGCGAGCGAAGGTCAAGAACCCCTATGATCTTAGGCTCCAGGTGAAGGCCTGCGTTCGGCTCCTACGCCCCGTCTGCAAGACCTTCGAGTGGCACTGGCAGCTTTTCGATCCGCCCCAGCTGGAGAGGCCGATTCGTGGCTGGTCCGCCATTCCGCGCCAATGGACGCCGATCGATTTAAGCGGCGCGTCGCCGGCCCTCGATACCGGGACCGTCCACTTGCTGCCGGGGACGTTGGACGAGCCGACAATCCAACCGCACAGTGTCATCGCGCTCGACTTCGCGAAGCCGATGCTGGACGGCACGCAGCTCTTCAACGAAGCGGTTATACTCGACGACGGCGGCTACATCACTGTCGGGCGAGATTCCGGCTGGTCGGCTGCGTTCAGCGTCGATTCTATAGTCCTGCGACAAGTTTCCCCGAATCCCGGCAGCGTGGCGGTCTGGGGTACCTGGGCGCGCGAGACGCTTCTGCCGAACACGACGCTTCGCCTCGGCTCGTCCGAACGCTTCGGTCACCAGGGATCATCGACCGAGTCGTTTGCGGAATCGATGGATCTTGACTACTGCGATCCGCCAAAGACAACCCGACGATGCGTGTCTCTCTCTCATCTTGAACCCGGATACGGCTACCTCGACGACGGCACGCTCTACCATTTCAACGGCGACGAGGAGGAGCCGCGAGGGGATTCGCGCGGCGCGATCTTGAAGCCCGGCGAGTCGATCGAACTGATCCCACGCGGGCCGACGGGCAACGCGACCGTCGCTACGAAGCCCGCGTCGCCCCAGCCAGACGCCCCGGACAGGAGCGCCCGGCCGGACCGGCCGATCCGGCCCTCCACTCCAATCATTGTCACCAACCCCACGCGCGGGGACATCCTCGTCGGCGAGTTCTGCTACGATCAGGGCCACGGCACGCCCGTCTGGTCCGATCTCGCAGTGCGGGGTGGCACGATCACACGAAACGAGGAGTGGACTGTTCCCGCCGCGATGAAGCTGCTGCCTCCAAACGCGCGGTTCGAGTTGGAGGTACGGTATACGGCGCGGCTTCGGGCCCCGGACGGCGCGATCAGTACCCCGCTTGGCACGACGACCCCGATCACCGCCAAGTTCAGGACGACCGGTCCGCCTGGATATCGCAATGCGCTGCAGGCAATGGTGCGCAGCGTCTACCCC
This sequence comes from Bradyrhizobium sp. UFLA05-153, assembly GCF_054185185.1. NCBI lineage: Bacteria > Pseudomonadati > Pseudomonadota > Alphaproteobacteria > Hyphomicrobiales > Nitrobacteraceae > Bradyrhizobium > Bradyrhizobium sp. UFLA05-153. The sequence continues at coordinate 7,487 of NZ_JBBIAM010000141.1, read as the reverse complement.
TTCGATGGAGCGCGTCCGGTCTATTGCGGCTACGACCTTCAGGTAACCTTCGTGGAGGATTACATCCCTTACCTGTACGCTTCGGTCGGAGCGGGGCTCGTCTTCCGGCTGTTCGACGCGCAGGGCGTCCCGGTCCTTGATGCGAGTGGCCAGCCGGCGCTTATACCGGCGACGACCGTCGGCCCGGACTTGAAGAACCGGAGCGACCAGCGCTGGGAAGACATCTACCAGCGTGAGGTCACGCGCGGATGCGTCGCTGGCCCGCCCACTCGCACCACTTCCAACAACATGCTAACGTCGAGCGCGACCGACTGGCAGCTTACGCCGAACTCGGTCTACACCGCGTGGCTAGTGAGTGATACCGCGCCGAATGCGCCGCTCCACGAGTGGACGTTCACTACCTCGCGCTTCCTCACCTTCACGGAGCTTGTCACGCGCGGGCGCGAGTTGCGTGCCTTCAGGACGACGACGCATGCTCCCACCGGCGCCAGCTTTGACTCGGCCGTCCGCTCGGCCGGGATAGCGACCGTCGCCTATGTCGATCACATGACGGTCACCGCGCTTATCAATGCCGCTGCGGACACCTGTTACGGCATCCTCTTGGAAGCGCCCGAGCCGCTGGAAGCGCCCCTGAGACTACAGGCTGCGATCCAGGGCGCAGCAGCACCGGTGCTCCTGGGCAACACCGATACGACCCGCGTCTTGGTGCTGCCGTCCGGCGACGCCTGGGGTTCCAAGCCGCGCGTCCAGCTTACCTGGAACCGAGATGTCGGCGCGGCCGCGCCCAAGCTTAGTGTTGCCGGAGTGACCACGGCTGAGATAACCGCCTTCGAGGTCGATCTGGGACAGCTTCTATGAGCGCCGCCTTCGCCCACGCAGTCGCGCCTCCTGCAACTCCTCTTGTGGACGGCCGCGATGCGCAAATCATCGCCTGCGAGCGGGATGGCTCGCCGCGCGTGATCGCCGTGCGCTGGGCGAGCACGGCGCGCTATGGTTTCCCTCGCGACGGCTACACCGTCCTGCGCGCGGAGCTCATGCCTAACGGCACGCACGGCCCACAGGTGCTGCTCGGCGTGTTCCGGTTGCCGGACACCGCCAACTGGTACGCCTTCGCCACCGACGTCTCGGCCCGGGCACCGGTGGCGGGACCATGGTTCCCAGCGATCGCTCAGTCGGACCTCGGGTTTCTGCTGCCTGTGATCCGTTTCGCGGACTTGCGTACGCCGGACACCGAGCGGCCCGTCCTCTGCGCGCGGCTCGCGCAGTGGTTCGGCAATCCACATGAGACCGATGCGGAACTCGCCTGGCAATTTTGGCGCCATGCACCGCCGCCAAGCCTTCGGCAACTACTCGCCGATCCCGCCACGGTCGATGCTATCCACCAGTTCTACTGGTCGCAGTGTGTCGGCTTTCTGCACCTCCTCGCACAACGCTTCGAATATGCGGTGCTGATTGGCCTTGCGGTCGACGACGCTAGAGCACCGCCGTCCAGTCCAGTTCGATATTTCCTACGAATCGATCCCGACCGGTACGAAGTAGTGGAGTCTCAGGAAGTCAGCCCGGGCAGGCGTTGCCGGCCCGCTGCGCCCGCATGGTGCCGCGCCGAGCGCGTGCCCGGCTCGGTGCCGCACCCCGCGTTCGCGCACTGGCCAACCTGGGCCCCTCCCGCACCTTTTGCCTCTGTCGATCCAGACGGTCAGCCGCTCCCGGCTCGTGCCTTCGTCCCGCGCTCGCCATCAGCTTATACTGCGCTCAGCTGGGATGGCCCCCCGCCCCCGGCCGCGCTCCTCACATACGATCCGGTTCTCTACCGGATCCGCCGCTTTGACCACGGCGCGTCGACCGCGGCCCAAGGAACGGCGCCCGTCCTGCCCGCTCGCACCCAGTTCCAGGAGATTGTGCCCGGCGAGTTGCTTCGCCGCGGCGATAGCGAACCGCACTTCACAGACCTGCCTGGCATGTCTTGGCCGCCGCTAGAGGGCTGGTACGATTACGAGGTTGTCGGGCTCGACCTCTTCGGCGTGCCCACGCCACCTGCACCGCGCACTGCCATCCGCCACTTCGACGATTTCGCGCCGCCGGCGCCGGGCGTTCGCGTCACCTCGGGCCACACCTCCACCTTCGCGCAAAACTCCAGCTCCAACGCCGTAGACCTCACAATCGACTGGTCCGGACCGGAGGATTTCGATGGACCTGACACCCGCGAATTCCGCGTGGCGGTCCAATATGTTCCTTTGGAGCTCACACCGGTCCGGATCGAAGCCGTAGCGGACGCCGGTCTATTCAACGTCGAGGTTTCGCTTTCCGGGTGGATCCATGCCCTCGGTTCCTGGAGCGGTGCGGTCTTTTCTGTCCCCGGCACTGACTACCCCGCGGTTTCCGCAGCAATGGCCGGCCCGCTTCTCAAGCTCACCGTACGCAAGGTCGGCGATCGACTACCGGCGGCGGGGATGGATGGATTGGTCCGCCGGGCGGGCACGCCGCTTCCGCTCACGCGGATCGCCCGCCTTCCCCGCACTCCCGCCTCCCCATGCACGGTCACGGCCGCCAACTTCACCGTCGCGGGCGGCATGCACACGCTCATAGTCCACCTCGCAAGCGCCACCGGTTCCGCGCTGCCCGCCAATCCAGCCGTGTCGCTCTACCTGCACCTGATGCGTGCCACGTTCAACGCCGGCCAAAGCGGCTCAGGACAGTGGACCCTCGCTGAACCGAAGGCCGCCTCCCCGGCCCGAGCGTTATGGGACAAGTGCGTCGCCGATCCAGGTGCCCTCGTTGGCAGCCCGGGGTTACTCTTTCCGCCACACGCAATCGCCGTCACGCTCACCCAGCCGCCGGGCTTCTTGAGCGGCACCGCCACTCTCGCCGTGACCGCAGCCGATGGGGCGGCCTACCGTAGCAGTCCCGGGCTACCCGTCGCCGATTCGGCACTGGCGAACCTCGCCGGCAACGAAGGACCTGCAAGCGAAACCATCGTTTCGATTCGCTCGCTCCAGCCCCCGCAAAAGCCGGGCGTCCTCGCCTACGATCCATTGCGCCGCCTCTGGGCCAGTTCCGCCGCCCAGTACGCCGAGTTCGCACAGTTCGATGTACGCTGGACCGCTGCATTCGGCGCTGCCCGCTACGAGGTCTGGCGCGCGCTCGATGCCGCGCTCGGTGCGATTACGGTGGACGATCTCGCCCTCCGTGCTGCCGCCGCCACCGCGCCCAACTCCGCATTCGAAATGCGCACCGACCAGGTTTTCGGGACGCACTTCGTGGACAATCTGCCCGGACGCGCACCGACCCGGGCGGTCTACCGCATTCGAAGCATCTCGGCCGCGGAAGAGCGGGGCGCTTTTTCCGACGTGATCGGCCCGGTCTATGTTCCGGACGTGCGCCCGCCCGCCCAACCCAACCTCTTGCGCGTCGTCGCAGTCAATCCGGCCGAGCAGGACAGCGCCATCTCGATCGAGTGGACCCAACCGGGCGATCAAACCGATGTGCGCTACGAGATCGACTGGCGCGAGGAACAGGACACTCGGTTCCAGAGCGCGGGAGCGGTCCGCGACGCAGCTCCGGCCGCGGACGGGCGATTCCGCTTTCTCCACAATGGCCGCGTGCCGGGCCGGCGCTACGCCTACCGCGTGCGTTCGGTGCGCGAGGCGCTGGACCCCATCGATCCGACAGCCACCGCCCGGCGGGACATTGAGAGCCTGCCCTCCCAGGTCCGGGTGGGGAGCGCCATCACCGCCCGGCGTCTCGTGCCGCCCGATACTGTGACCGCCATGGCGGACGCGGCCCAGCAATCGATCACGGTTAGCTGGACCAATCGGGACATCTACGACGCGATCGAGCTCTGGCGTCGCCCTGTGGACCGCAACGTCTTCCTGCGCATCGGCCAACCCGTGACGGGACAGCAGCAACAACTCTCGGACACGTCCGTTCAGGCGGGCATCTACGTCTATCAGCTCCGCGCGCGTCTCGGTCGCCGGAGTTCACGATCGTTCGAAAGCGAGCCGGTCCAGATGCCATGAGAGCGCAATTCCTCTACTTCCCGTTCGATTCCGTCGGCCTTGCCCGCATCGATCCCGCCATGCCGATCGAGGTGTCGGCCGGCCCTGCGGCGCAACCGGATTGGATGCGCGTCCGATTCAAGGTGACCGATCCGGCAACGCCGCTCCCCTTCCGTCCGGTCTTCTCCGGCCAGCTTATGTTCCTCCCGGACCCGCCAACTCCCACCCGAACGCTTCCGGCCATCGATTTCGCCTTCCAATGGACAGCCACCGAGTACGACAGCTGGCAGACAACCGGCCGAGTCGGCGTGACGCTCGATCCGCTCATGTTCGAGGAGCTACGGCGCCTCGTTGACATGCCTGCGCTTTTCGCCAACCGCATCTGGTTCTGGCCGGCTCGCATCCCGCAGGGTCTGCTCTACGGGCCGGCGCGCAATCCGGCGAAAACCAACCCGATGTTCAAGCACACGGATATTCGTCCGCCGCTCGGCCCGCGAATCGCCAAGAACGTGCCCGCGTGGCCGGGAGTCGCTGCCGCGTCCTTCCTTAGCGGGGACTACGCGCCCCAGCTCAAGTGGGACGCTAACAATGCGGCGCTCGACGGCTTAGCGCAGCTAAGCCTGCCAGTCTTCGATCCGCTTCCAGACGGAACGGTGGAATTCTGGATCGCGACCGCGCTGGCAAGCGAGGATGTCGGGCTGTCTGACGGCGCGCTCGGGACGGTCGAGGTCACCGGCGCACTTCTCGCTGGCACGACCTTCCAGCCCGAGAATATCCTCAATGCCTCGATCCCCGTGCGTCAGTTCCTGACGAGCGTCCGCTTGCAGATGATCGAAGCGGATGCGACCAACGCCTTGGCAGAAGCATTGCTGCCCTCGACGGCGCCGACCACGGTTCCCGTGCGGTTCTCGCTCATAGGCACGCAGGACGGCCTGCCCGGAGAAGCCGGCCGCTACCTATATGGCATGTTCGCGAATGCGAAAGTGCGCGTGCGCAATGCTGCCGGAGCAATTCTGCAGGACCGGGCGCTCCCGTTGCACGGGCAGGTGACAATCACCCTCCCGACCGCCGCAGCCGAACTCCCCGCCACGATTGAGGTCGCCAGCACGAAGCTGGAGGTGGCCAGTTCGCCCATCGGCAGTGGCAGCGGGCCCTGGACCCTGCCCACCGCCGCCGCGGACGCGGTGCGGTTCGCTCTTGGGCCGATTGGCGCACCAGAGGCTCTGGTCACACTTCTCACCTTCGATCTACAGAATTCGTTAGCGACGCGGGAAATCACGCGGAAGCGACTTGACGAGTATGACGCTCGGCTCCGGCCTACGGTCTGGCCCGCGCCCGGCATTCCAACAACGGACGGGTTCGGGAAACCCGTCCCTGCGACGCAGGTCTTCGTCGGATCACGCGAACCGTTTAACCTTCTTAACGTCTGGGAACTGCGGCAGATCTTTCGAGCGGTCAGTGGCATAACCGGCCTGCCGGCCGGCGTTACTAAATCCGTGGCACACGCTTTGATATTATGGTTCATGGAGGGCAAGCTCCTAGCGACAAGTTCCAACGTCTTCGGCCAACCCGCGATATCTCAAGCGCGCCATTTGCTCAGCTTCCTCAATAAGCCTCCGTTCAATCAGAAGCCGCCCGCGGATTACGAGAACGCGACACCCGGACAAATGGCGAGCCTGTTCCGCATGTTCGTGTTCTACCAAATGCTCGGGCTGGACGACTTCAACCACCATGCGGGCGCGCAGGACAACCTGCCCGCCTTCGATGCGGCGACCCCGATTGCTACACTCGCTGCCAATCATGATGCGGCGTTCGACACTGCGCGAGCGAGGATCGTCGCCGCTAGCCTCAACCCACCCGACAGGGCTACCGTCACCGGCGCTTTCACACTCACCAAATCGGGATCAGGAGCAACGACCGACTGGCAGTTCCGCTGCACGGCCGATTGCGTGGAGCGCCTGATCAGCCTTCAGTATTGCGAGTTCCTCCGGCGCGTACTGTTGCTGCCCGCAAACGTGATGGGCACGGCTAACGACGCGAACGGCAATCCATTCGACATCCGTCGTTACCCCGCCTTCGCCTACATGGCGTTCAATGGCGGCATCTCGGTTTCTCGCACCAATCCCGCAATCGATCCAAGGAAGCGCGTCTTCGTAGAGTGGACAAAAGCGAACGCAGAGGTAGGTACCCCGGGCTGCCCCGAGACGACTCCCGAGGGCGCGCTTCTTTGCACGAAGGTGACCTCGGAGGAGATCCAGTTCATGGCGCAAAAAAACGACCGCCGCGGTAGCGCGCGCCTGAACGGTATCCAGTTCGGCGCGCTCGCATCGTCCTACGGACGAGTGTTCCCGGCGCGTCTGTAACCTCGGCTGGAAACGCAGTGCGTCCGGTACGCCGAACTTTGACCCCTATCGGCTTCCAACCTTGACCCCACACAAGATGAGTTTTCCGGTGACGGTTCAAAATGCTTCGGCTGTGCCTGCCGGGGTCAACCTTCGGCGCCGATGGGGGTCAAAACAGCACGCCGGGTTACAACCCGGGACCGACTGCCCCGGCGAGGAGCCCATTTTGCCTCGCGCGACGGATCGTTACCGAATGGCCGGGACTACAGGCCCGGCGCGCTTGCGCGTAGAGCCCGGTCGGCGGAGACGACGCGCTGCACTTGCCAAAATGACTAGTGCAAGATCGGCTTGGCCAGAGCCTCGAACCGAGGGCGGTGGTCGAGTTATCACCTTAGAAGAACTACGCAGGTATCAGCGAGATAAAATGAAGAACGTGAAGATGCAGTGCGTCGAACTCCATGACGATCAAGAAAATCCCATCCACTGCCCATATAGAGAAAGGTTGTGTCGACGAGCCGAGGAGTTGCGGAAGCGGCAGGGGGAGGTCTCGCGCTTCGGTCGAAGCCATAGCCGTAGCCTCAACTGAGAGCTGGCTCTAAGCGGGCGGCTTATCGCCCTCTTCCTACCCCGGTTGAGATGGACCTGCACGCGGTAGCCATCGTACTTGATCTCGTGAAGCCACTGCTCGCCTTTGGGAGCCTTTGACTTCAACGTGGCAAGCTGCGGTTTAATGAACCCCGGCATCTCAATACGATTTGGCACTCGGGAAACTCACAAAAGCCCGCCGCACTTTGGGGGCAATGGCGAGCATTTTACTTACTTCCTAAGGATCTCGAACAATCAGGGGACGTGGTCGCTCCTGCCACTACCGATGCTGTAAGAGCGGCCGGAAATGCGGCGCGCCTCCGCCCGCGCCTTGACAGGTATCCATAGCAGTTATGAAATCAGCGCGTTTCACCCAAAATGCGTTAGGCCGTCGAGGGAGCGTATTTGTGCCCGGTAGCCATTTCCGTACCCCGGGCAGCGCCCTGAGCCCGGGACATGCTGCGCGTCGAGACTCATTTTGCACAACAGAGGAGAGCACGTGGTGACCGATCCGAGCGCAAGCCCAGCGGCAAACGGCGCGAATGAGACAGATAGAACTCAAGGG
>NZ_JBBIAM010000140.1:0-22881 GCF_054185185.1 Bradyrhizobium sp. UFLA05-153 | reverse complement strand
GGTCGTGGAGTTCTCCGTGCGCCAGGTTCTCGACATGCTGGCGCCGTCGAACTTCGTCGCGACCAATCCTGAAGTGCTGCAAAGGGCCTTTCGGAGTGGCGGCCAGAATTTCGTGTTTGGTTGGCAGAATTGGTGGAGCGACTTTCTGCGGATGCGTTCCGCCAACAAGTTGGCCGGTGATGGCCAGTTCGCTGTCGGCAAGACGGTGGCGGCCTCGGCGGGAAAGGTGGTCTACCGCAACGAATTGATGGAGTTGATCCAGTATCACCCGACCACCGAGAAGGTCCGGCCCGAACCGGTGCTGATCGTTCCGGCCTGGATCATGAAGTACTATATCCTCGATCTGTCGCCACAGAATTCACTGGTGAAGTATCTCACCGGAGAGGGCTTTACCGTGTTCGCGATCTCGTGGCGCAATCCGGGCGCCGGCGACCGCGACGTTGCCTTCGACGATTATCGGAAGCTGGGTGTGAAGGCAGCGCTTGATGCGATCGCGTGCATTCAGCCGCGCCGGAAGGTCCATGCTCTCGGCTACTGCCTTGGGGGAACCCTGCTGTCGATCACCGCCGCCGCGATGGCGCGCGACGGTGACAATCGCTTGAAGTCCATCACATTGCTGGCCGCGCAAACGGATTTTACCGAAGCGGGCGAGCTGACGCTGTTCACCAACGAGAGCCAGGTCGCATTCCTCGAGGACATGATGTGGGAGCGCGGCTATCTCGACACCACGCAGATGGCCGGCGCCTTTCAGCTTCTGCGCTCGAACGATCTGATCTGGTCGCGGCTGTCCCACGACTATCTGCTGGGCGAGCGCGCGCCGCCGAGCGATCTGATGGCCTGGAATGCAGATGCCACGCGTCTGCCATATCGGATGCATTCGGAATATCTGCGTCAGCTGTTCCTCGACAACGATCTGGCGGAGGGACGCTATCACGTCGACGGGCGCAACATCGCATTGTCGGATATTCACGCGCAGATGTTCGTGGTCGGCACGCTGAGGGATCACGTGGCGCCCTGGCGATCGGTCTACAAGATTCACTATCAGGTCGATGCCGACGTGACCTTCCTCTTGGCCAGCGGCGGCCACAACGCCGGCATCGTTGCGCCGCCTGGCGAGCCCGGGCACAGCTATCAGGTGATGACCAAGGCGGCAGACGCGCCCTATGTCGGCCGTGACGAATGGGTCGAACTCGCGCCGCGTGTCGAGGGGTCGTGGTGGCCGGAATGGACCAGATGGCTCCTCGCGCGGTCCGGCGACCTCTGCGAACCGCCTCGCATGGGGCTCGGCAATGTCGATCATCTGCCAGATGCGCCTGGCGATTACGTCCTGACCTAGTCGGCAGGCTCCGTGCCGAGCGTCAATCCGGAGGCTCGAAAAGGCTTCGCCTTGTCGAGTTTCCTATAGGCGGTCGCCGCCGTCTGCAGCAGTTTCTTCTCGCGCTTGCGACCGAGGAAGTGGAGGCTGACGGCCGACCCCTCACCATTGAGCGCCCTGGCAAGCGCACGGCCTCTTGCGTCGTCGTTGAGCTGCCCAAGGCTGCGTTGTGCCCGGCGCAACTGTTTGAGAATGGCCTTCTGCTTCTCAAGCGACTCATCGACGAACAGGTCTTCGAGGGACTCGATCGCGTAGGTCAGTCGCTTGTTGCGAAGCCGCAAGCGATGCCGCTTCTTCACGCCGAGCTCGTCGAGCTTGCGCGACTTCTTAAGAAGGATCCTTTCCCACGCCGCCAGCTGCTGCGCGGCGTGTTCGGCGAGCGAAGCCCGGCGCAATCTGATGGCCTCCTTGGTTCGTCTGGTTGACCAGGGCCCGCTCTCGATCCAGCCGGATGTCTGCTCGATGAGGCGGCGACAGCGGGCCGATTGCAGCGCTCGCGCCAGAATACGATGGCTTTCGGCCCGTTTCTCCTGCCACAACTGAAGCTGGGCAATCAGGGCGAGTTCTTCGCCGCTGGCAGCGACAATTCGCTCGATCGCGACATCGAGATCGCGCACCATGCCGAGTTGCCTGTGCAGCCATTTCAGCTCGGTCCAGACGACCGGCCGCACGGTGTCGTCGACCATGGGAGAAAAGAAACGGATGGCGGTGCGAAGATGCGTGAGCGCGATGCGAATCTGGTGAAGGGCGTCGGGATCGCCGCTGCATGTTCCCTCGTGCTGGGAAATGACCGCATTGAGGTGACGACGGGCTACGATTCGAAATGCGGTATCGCAGGCCATTCCGGCACTGAGGCGGGCCGGCGAGGTGCTCCGTGCCGATGCCGGCTTGACGCGGGCGGGGGCCTCCGGTGTCGTGGTGCGTCGCGCCATCGTCCTGCTTACCTGTCCCCCGCCATCCCCGTCCGGCAACGGTCGCGCGTCTGCTCTGGTGTTCCTGAGGCGTCGATGATCCTCCAGTCCAGGTCGCCGATATTATAGCGCTCCTGAAGCTCGGCAACCTCTCGCGTTGCGTCTGATGCGTCGTCCCGCCGGCTGCCGATACGCGCCTGGCGCGTTGCCAGGTCCGCAACCAGGAAGAACCCACTCAGAGGGACGTTGCACGCCCGCGCCAATGCAGCCACCTCGCTCCGCTCGGACTGCTGCGCAAAGACCGCATCGACGATGACCGAATGCCCCTGTGCCAGAACGCGCCGCGCGCGCTCGGCCAGGGCATCATAGACCCGCGCGGTGACGTCGGGATGATAGGCAGATTGCGGCAGCCGGTCTGTTTCCTGGACCCCGAACAGCTGTTTTCGCACGACGTCGCTGCGCAGCACGACGGCACCCGGCTGTGGCGGGACGAGGGGAGCGAGCATGCGCGCGAGCAGCGATTTTCCAGTCCCCGAAAGGCCACCGACCGCGATCAAGCGGGGAGCCGGGGGACTGATCAGCACCTGGGCCAGGCGAAAGTAGCGACGCGCATCTTCGATGATCCCGGTCTGATCGGCGTGAGGCCGTGCCAGCTTCGCGAGCAGCACGTGGGCGCGGATCGCTGCGCGGATGGACATGAATAGAGGAAGCGCGCCAAGCGCGTCGGCGTTTTCGGCTTCCGTCGTGACGAGGTAGCGATTGAAGACCATATTTGCTGCCGATTGCTGCTCATAGTGCAGCAGGTCCATCAGCGTGAAACCAAGGTCATAGAGAACGTCGATCGAAGCCATCTCCGGATCGAACTCGATCGCGTCGAACAGCGTTGGCTGATTGTCGATCAGCACGATGTTTCCCAGATGCAGATCGCCGTGGCAGCGTCGCACGAAGCCCCGGCGTCCACGATCCTCGAGTAGCTCACGAACGCGCACAAATGCGTCGTGTGAAGCCCGTGCCAATTCGTCGATCTCGGTCGTCGAGACATGGCCGCCGCGCCGCAGACCCTCGCTATTTCCGTCGATCAGCGCCGGGATCTTTCCGATCCAGCGAGGTGCCTCGACGCGCGCTGCGATCGCGTGCGAGGCTGCGATCGCATCGGCGATGCCTGTCGCGAGATGCGGATCCAGTGGGCCGGCTTGTGCGAGATGATCCAGCGTCCGGTTTTCGTCGAAGCGGATCATCTCCACGGCGAACTCGATTGCCGGACCTTCTCCTTCAATCCTTAGCGAGCCGTCACGCTCCTCCGTGATCGCGACCACGCGCCGGTAGATCTGCGGCGCCAGCGGTTGGTTGATTCTGATTTCCTCCTCGCAGGCTGCCTTTCTCTTCTCCAGCGTCGAATAGTCGAGGAAGGGAAAGCGGACCGCCCGCTTGATCTTCAGTGCGCGGTTGCCGTCGAGAAAAACCGAGGCCGCATGCGTATCGATCCGCGTGACGCCCGGATGCGTCGTCGGATCGGTCAGGAATGCGAAGATCTGCTCTTGGGTCGAAGTGTCTGAGTGAGAGGGCGTCATGTGGCGATATCGTCAAGGCCGCAGCACGGCCGCTCCCAGGATCTGCCCGCCCCGCAGTCTGTCCAGAACCTCGTTGGCCTCGCTCAACGCAAAGACGGTCGTCTCGGTCCGGACGCCGGCCTGCGGCGCAATCTTCAGAAAATCCAATCCATCCTGGCGGGTCAGGTTGGCGACGGAAAGCAGCTGCCGTTCCTCCCAGAGCAGGTTGTAGGGGAAGCTCGGAATGTCGCTCATGTGAATGCCGGCGCAAACCACGCGGCCGCCTTTGCGGACCGCACGCAAGGCGGCCGGCACGAGCTCGCCGGCAGGTGCGTAGATGATGGCAGCATCGAGTGGGGCATCAGGCAGCTCGTCCGATGCCGCAGCCCAGACGGCGCCGAGCTTGCGCGCAAAATCCTGTGCCGCAATGTCGCCGCGGCGCGTAAAGCCGTAGACCGATCGCCCCTGCCAAACTGCGACCTGGGCGACGATGTGGCCGGCGGCTCCGAAGCCATAGATCCCGAGCCTTTTCGCGTGTCCTGCCATCACAAGCGAACGCCAGCCGATCAGGCCCGCGCATAGCAGCGGCGCGATCGCGACATCGTCGCCATCCTCGCCAAGCGGAAATGCGTAGCGTGCATCGGCAATGGCATGCGTCGCGTAGCCACCGTCGCGCGTGCAGCCCGTGAACAACGGATGATCGCAGAGATTTTCCATGCCTTCGCGGCAGAACCGGCAGGTGCCGCAGGTGTAGCCGAGCCAGGGGATGCCGACGCGATCCCCTAGCCGATGCGTGGTCACGACGGGCCCGATGAGATCGACGCGGCCGACGATCTCATGACCGGGGACAATCGGATAACGGATATCAGGCAGCTCGCCGTCAACCACATGAAGGTCCGTACGGCAGACACCGCAGGCACTGACCTTCACCCGGATCTGGCCGTCGCCGGGGATCGGATCGGGCCGTTCATCCATCCGCAGCCGCGCTCGTGGGCCGGGCAGCACCATCGCACGCATCAGTCTCTCCCGAACCCATCGCAGGGATCATATCGATCCTAGCGTGTGAACACGGCAAGTCCTTGACGCCCATCAAGTCGTCGGCTTGCCGGACCGCCCATGGCCTTGACGAGGATCAAGGGGCGGGCGGCGAGGCGGTATATCTTGACCGACAGAGGAGAATTCCGATGCCGATCAAGGACGTCTTTCTGCCGCTTGTTGGTGAACCGAGTAAGCCGGCACTGGCCGCGATCGAGACATGCGTGGCGGCAGCCGCCAATCTCGGTGCGAAGATCACTGCGTTCGCCGTGGAGGAGGATATTCTCGTCCGGCCGAAGGTGGTGATCTCGTCGGACCTGGACAATGCGGCGCAGGCTCATGCCGTGCGCAGTGTGACGGGGGTCCAGGACCTGCTGAATGTATTCAGGACTGCGGCATCCCGCTTGAACGTTCGGGCCGACGGCCAGTTGCACAAATTGGAGGCGGAGACGATTGCGTCGGCGGTGGCGGAGCGCGCGCGTTACAGCGATCTCACGCTGGTCCCGGTCAAGGGGAACGACAGCCGTTCGGAACGCCTGATCGAGCAGTTGATTTTCGAATCCGGGCGGCCTCTTTGGCTATGTCCCGAAGCGCATGCCGACAAGCTGCGGGTTGAATTCGAGAACATCATGATCGCGTGGGACCGTTCCGCGCCCGCGGCGCGAGCCGTCGGCGATGCCCTGCCGATCCTCCAGGCGGCTACCTCGGTTCGGATCATCACGGTGACGGATGACGCGACCGACGACGTCAGGAAATCCGGGGCGGGCCTCGTCGACCATCTCAGGGAGCACGGAGTCACTGCGTCCTTTGAAACCGTCAGGATCGACGGCAGCTCGATCGGCAAGGTGCTCGGAAGCTGGGCACGTGAGCACGCCATCGATGCGATCGTCATGGGGGCCTACCACCATTCCCGCCTGAACGAGATCGTCTGGGGCGGCGTGACCAAGACCGTCATCGGCGAGCCACCCTGTTGGGTTATGATGTCGCACTGAGCATGATCCGGAGAAGTGAAACGGTTTTCCGAAAAGATCATGCTCAAGCAACAACCTAAGGCGCGATGACGTTTCATACCAATCTCATCGCGCTTTAGGTGCTTCAGCCATCCGTCATGGCCGGGTTCCAAGCACGTGGCCTGGCGCCGAGTGAATGATTGCGACATGTCGACCTATCGTCTGAAGAATTTGCTGTCGCCCCGATCGGTGGCGCTCGTCGGAGCCAGCCCGCGCCACGTGTCGGTGGGTCGTGCGGTTCTGGAAAACATCCGCAAGGCGCGCTTTGCGGGCGAACTGGGGCTGGTGAACTCGCGCTATGCCGAGATCGCCGGCGTTCCCGCCGTGGACAGTCTCGACAAGCTGCCATTCGTGCCGGAGCTGGTTGCAATTACCGCGCCGGCGAGCGAGGTTCCCGGCATCATCGAGCAGGCCGGTCGCCGCGGCTCGGCGGGCGCGCTGATCGTGACCGCGGGCCTCGGGCATGGGCCGGGATCCCTTGAAGAGGCGGCGCTCCTCGCGGCCCAAAGGTACGGCATGCGGCTGATCGGTCCCAATTGCCTGGGGATCATGATGCCCGGCGTGAGCCTGAACGCGAGCTTCTCCGCGCATATGCCCGGTGCAGGAAGCCTGGCGCTGATTTCGCAGTCGGGCGCGATCGCCGCCGGCATGGTGGATTGGGCAGCGCAGCGCGGCGTCGGCTTCTCCGGGATCGTCTCGATCGGCGACCAGCTCGACGTGGATATCGCCGATCTCCTCGACTACTTCGCGCTCGACCACAAGACGCGCGCGATCCTGCTCTATATCGAGGCCATCAAGGACGCGCGGAAATTCATGTCGGCGGCGCGCGCCGCGGCGCGGGTGAAGCCGGTGGTCGTCGTGAAGTCCGGCCGCATGGCGCAAGGCGCGCGCGCGGCCGCGACGCATACCGGTGCGCTTGCCGGCGCAGATGCCGTTTACGACGCGGCGTTCCGCCGTGCCGGCATCCTGCGCGTGTCCGATTTGCGCGAGCTGTTCGACTGTGCGGAGACGCTCGGGCGCGTCGAATCGCCGAGCGGAAAGCGGCTCGCTATTCTCACCAATGGCGGCGGTATCGGCGTTCTCGCGGTCGATCGCCTCGTCGAACTCGGCGGCATTCCCGCGCCCATGACGCCGGAGACGCGACAGAATCTCGACGCGGTGCTGCCGCCGACCTGGTCGGGTGCAAATCCCGTCGATATCGTCGGCGATGCCGATGCCGCGCGCTATGCGGCAGCGCTCGAGGTGCTTCTCGCCGATCCCGGCAACGACGCCGTGCTGGTTCTCAACGTCCAGACCGCGATCGCGTCCGCTTCCGAAATCGCGACCACGGTCACCGAGCTCCTCAAGAAATACCGCGAGCAGCATCGCAGCTGGGCCAAGCCGGTACTCGCTGCCTGGGTTGGGGCTGACCAGACGATCGTCGAGACGCTCTCAAGCGCCGGCATTCCCAACTACCCGACGGAGGACGATGCGGTGCGCGGCTTCATGCACCTGGTGCGACATCGCGAGCTGGTCGAGGAGCTCACGCAGGTGCCGCCGGCGATGCCCGACACGTTTGCGCCCGACGTTGAGGCTGCCAGAGAGATCGTGAGGGCCGCCATCGCCGACGGTCGCAAATGGCTCGAGCCGGTCGAGATCAAGCGGCTGCTCGGGGCCTACGATATCACCATGGTGCCGACCTATGCGGCCGCCGACGTCGAGCAGGCGGTTGCCTATGCCAAGGAGATGTTCGCACAAGGCGCGACCGTCGTGCTCAAGATCCTGTCACGCGACATCGTGCACAAGTCCGACGTCGGCGGCGTCGTCCTCAATCTGACCACGCCCGACGCCGTGCGTGCGGCCGCCGCGGACATTCTGGCCCGGGCGAGGAAGCTGCGGCCCGAGGCGCGTATTTCAGGCGTCATCGTGCAAGCCATGGTCGTGAAGGCGAAGGCGCGCGAGATCATCCTCGGACTTGCCGACGATCCGACCTTCGGCACCGTCGTCGTCTTCGGGCGGGGCGGTACCGCGGTCGAGATCATCAATGACAAGGCGTTGGCGCTGCCGCCGCTCGATCTGCAGCTCGCTCGAGATCTGATCGAGCTCACCCGCGTCTCGCGCCTGCTGCGCGCCTATCGCGACGTGCCGGCGGTCAAGCAGGACGCGGTCGCCATGGTGCTGGTCAAGCTCGCGCAGATGTCCGCTGACATTCCCGAGATCCGCGAACTGGACATCAATCCGCTGCTTGCGGATGAAACCGGGGTGACGGCGGTCGATGCGCGCATCGCCGTCGGGGCGCCGCAGCGAAAGTTCGCGGGCTCAGGGCCCGGCAATTTTGCCGTCCGCGCCTATCCGTCGCAATGGGAGCGCCACCTCGAGCTCAAGGAGGGCTGGCGCATCTTCGTGCGGCCGATGCGTCCCGAGGACGAGCCGACCATTCACGAATTCCTACGGCATGTGACGCCGCACGACCTCCGCCTGCGCTTCTTCGCGCCAATGAAGGAGTTCACCCATCAGTTCATCGCGCGTCTGACCCAGCTCGACTATGCCCGCGCCATGGCCTTCATCGCCTTCGACGAGGCGACCGGCGACATGGTCGGCGTGGTCCGCATCCATTCGGACTCGATCTATGAGAACGGAGAGTACGCTATCCTGCTGCGGTCCGACCTGAAGGGCAGGGGACTCGGATGGGTCCTGATGCAGCTGATTATCGAATATGCGAGGACGGAAGGACTGAAGGTCATATCGGGCGATGTGCTGCAGGAGAACATCGTGATGCTCGACATGTGCCGACAGCTCGGCTTCGAAGTGAAGCCGGACCCGGTCGAGCCTGATATCTGCGACGTACGGCTGAAACTCTAGTGCGGTGTCTCTGACGTCTGGTTCACTGGATGTCATTCCGGAGCGCGACGAAGTCGCGAGCTATGATGCGCAATTGCGCATCTGAGAATCCAGTCACCCACGTCTTCTGCGGCCCGATGGATTTCCGGGCTCCCTCGCTCCGCTCGGGCTCCGGAATGACAGAATGGTCTGTTTGAGGCAGGTCAAGCGCGCTGCCATGCGCCGGCCTAGAAACGCATGCTAGCTTGGGACCGGTCGTCCCGAGGAGGATGTGATCTTGAACGCTGAACCCCTGTTGGCGGCGATGCCGTCCGGCGATGTGCTCGAGCTGCGGCCGGCCGGGCCGTGGACCGCAGCCAATGTCATCAAGCTCGAATCGCTGTCGCAATCGGTGAAGGCCGACGTCGATCGGTCGAAGGCCGTGAAGCTGGACATGAGCGAGGTGAGCGAGCTCGACACGCTCGGTGCGTGGCTGCTGGAGAAGCTGTCCCGCCGGAGCCCGTCGACGGGCAGCGCCGCCGAGATCGTCGGCGTTGCCGACAATTACAGCGGCCTCATGGATGAGGTTCGTCAGGTCAATCGCCACAATCCGGCGCCCGCGCCGGTACCCAACCCGGCTTTGCTGCGGTTGAACGATCTCGGCAGGGCGACGGTCGGGGCGCGGGAAGATATCGCGATCTTCCTGCAAATGCTGGGTGCGCTGTTCATGGCCTTGATCGGCGTCGTGCGGCGGCCACGATCGTTGCGGCTGACCTCGCTGGTCTACCAGCTCTACCGCATCGGCTGGCAGGCGATCCCGATCATCATGCTCATCACCTTCCTGATCGGTGCGATCATCGCGCAGCAGGGCTTTTTTCATTTCCGCAGGTTCGGCGCCGAGTCATATACCGTCGACATGGTCGGCATTCTGGTGCTGCGCGAGCTCGGCGTCCTGATCGTCGCCATCATGGTCGCCGGGCGGTCGGGCAGCGCCTATACCGCCGAGCTCGGCTCGATGAAGATGCGCGAGGAGATCGATGCGCTCTCGACCATGGGGCTCGATCCGGTCGACGTGCTGATCCTGCCGCGCGTGATGGCGCTCGTCATCGCGCTGCCGATCCTGGCCTTCATCGGATCGATTGCCGCGCTCTATGGCGGCGGCCTCGTCGCGCAGTTCTACGGTGACATGGGGCCGGCGATCTATCTTGCGCGGTTGCATGAGGCGATCTCGATCACCCATTTCGAGGTCGGCATCCTCAAGGCGCCGTTCATGGCGCTGGTGATCGGCATTGTTGCCTGCAGCGAGGGATTGCGGGTGAAGGGCAGCGCCGAGTCGCTGGGCAAGCAGACGACGACCTCAGTTGTGAAGTCGATCTTCCTCGTCATCGTGCTCGACGGCCTGTTTGCGATCTTCTTTGCCTCGATCGGAATGTGACGATGGCTGATGCTTCTCAGGAGTTCGCGATTCGCGTCCGCGATCTCGTGGTCGGATTCGGCCGCCAGATCGTGCTCGATCATCTCTCGCTCGATGTCCGCCGCGGCGAGATCCTCGGGCTGGTTGGCGCATCCGGCGGCGGCAAGTCGGTGCTCATGCGCACCATCATCGGCCTGATCCCACGCCGGAGCGGTGATATCGACGTGATGGGGCAGCCGATCGGCGCCACGCACGACCGCAGCACCCAGAGCGTCGCGAACCAATGGGGCATCTTGTTTCAGCAGGGTGCGCTGTTCTCGTCGCTGACGGTGCGGCAGAACATCCAGTTTCCGCTCCGCGAAAATCTCGTCCTGTCGCAGGAATTGATGGACGAGATCGCGACCGCAAAGCTCGAGATGGTTGGGTTGCGGCCACAGGACGGCGACAAATATCCGGCAGAACTATCCGGCGGCATGACCAAACGCGTGGCGCTGGCGCGCGCTCTGGCACTCGACCCGCCGATCCTGTTCCTGGACGAGCCGACCTCCGGCCTCGACCCGATCGCGGCCGGCGATTTCGATGCCTTGATCAAGACGCTCCAGAAGACGTTGGGGCTCACCGTATTCATGGTCACCCATGATCTCGCCAGTCTTACGACCGTCTGCGACCGTGTCGCGGCGCTCGCAGACGGAAAGATCGTGGCCATCGGGCCGATGCGCGAGCTGCTTCAATCTGAGCATCCCTGGGTGCGAGCCTATTTCCATGGCAAGCGCTCCCAGATGCTGCAACCCCAAATGAGATGAGACATGGAAACCCGCGCTCCCTACGTCCTGATCGGCGCCTTCGTGATGGCTGCGATTCTCGCGGTCTTCGGCTTCATCTACTGGCTGAACAACACCGGCGGCATCGGGCCGCGCACGAGCTACCACGTGCAGTTCCAGGGACCGGTACCGGGCCTTCTGGTCGGCGCCGGCGTGCTGTTCAACGGCATCCGCGTCGGCGAGGTCACCGCGCTTGCGCTGGCGCCGGACAATCCGCGCTTCGTCAATGCGACGATCTCGGTGGCCTCCGTCACGCCGGTGCGCGCCGACACCAAGGTCGGGCTCGATTTCCAGGGTCTGACCGGCGTGCCGGTGGTGGCGCTGGAAGGCGGCATGATCGTCGCAAAGCCGGGCGAGATGCCGGTGCTGATCGCCGATGCCGGTGCCGGACAGAGCATGACCCAGGCGGCGCGCGACGCTCTGCGCCGAGTGGATTCGGTGCTGGAAGAGAACTCCGGTCCGCTCAAGGATACGATCGCCAATTTCAAGACCTTCTCGGAAGGGCTTGCGCGCAACACCGGCAAGCTCGACGGTATTGTCGCGGGATTGGAGAAGATGACAGGCGGTGCTGCTCCCGCCCAGAAGATCACCTATGATCTCCGCGCCCCGCAAAATATCGGTCCTGTGGGCAAGATGCTTTCGGAGCAGCTTGCGATTCCCGAGCCGACCGCGGTCGCGATGTTGCAGACACAGCGGATGCTGTTCTCGCCGACCGGTGACTATCCCGGCTTTGCCGAGTTCCTCTGGGCCGACAGCATTCCCAAGCTTCTGCAGGCGAGGCTCATTGACAGTTTCGAGAATTACGACATCGCGCACGCCCCGTTGCGGACGAGCGACATCGGTCAGGCGGACCATCAACTCCTGATCGACATCAGGCGCTTCCGGATTGCGACGGACGGTGACCCGGTTGCCGAGATCGGCCTTTCGGCGAGGATCGTCGACAAGAACGGCAAGGTGATCGCCTCGCGCCTGCTGGAGGCGAGCGAGAACCTCGACAAGATCGAGCCGGCTGCCGCGGTCGAGGCCTTCAACGCCGCGTTTGCGCGGATTGCAAAGGAGCTGATCGGCTGGACCGTGCAGTCGGTCTAGCAGACGCTATTCCAGCGTCTTCAGATAAGACAGGAGATCGTGGATCTGGTCGGGATCGAGCTCGAAGGCGGGCATGTCGGCGTGGCCGGTGTAGATGCCCTCCGCGAGCGCCTCTCCGAGCGTCTCGATCGGGTAGCGTTGATGCAACGTCCTGAATGGCGGGGCAATCTTCAGCGGGCTTTCCGACCTGCGATCGATGGCATGGCAGCGCGCGCAATTGGCGCGGGCGTAGGCCTCGCCGCGTTGCTCGGGCTTGGAGGCGGCGAGGGCTGGCGTCGCCAAAAGAAGCGCGATCAGGATCTGACGAAGCGCGAATTGCAGCATGGAAGGATTGGTCTCGAAGGGCGCGGCACAGAGAATACGAAGGCGACGCCCGGCAAAATTGATCTGGGTCAACTGCGTTTGTGACAAGGCAGTAAAATGCCGATGCGCGGCAGACCCGGCTTAGTGCCGAAGAGAGCGGCGCTTGGCTGGAGCGATGGATGAAGTCTTCCCTGGTTGCAATCGAACCCAACGGGCACTTCTGCAAGGAGTGTTCGATACGCGAGTTCAGCGTCTGCGCTTCGCTCGATGCGGCTGAACTCAGGGAGTTCGAGCATCTGGGACGCCGCGTGCATTTTACCGCCGGCGAGACGGTCTTCTCCGAAGAAGACATCACGACGTCCTTCTACAACCTTCTCGAAGGTGTGATGAGGCTCTACAAGCTGTTGCCGGATGGGCGGCGGCAAATCGTCGGTTTCGCGCTGCCGGGCGACTTTCTCGGGATGAATGTCTCCGGTCGCCACAACTTCTCTGCGGACGCGATCGGCCCAGTGACGGTCTGCCAGTTCGCCAAGGCCGCGTTCGGCCGTTTCATCGAGGAGAGGCCGCATCTCCTGCGCCGCATCAACGAACTCGCGGTGCGCGAATTGAGCCAGGCCCGCGACCACATGGTCCTGCTCGGACGCCGTTCGGCGGAGGAGAAGGTCGCGACCTTTTTCCTGACCTGGCGCGAGCGCCTGATGCCGCTCAACGGGCCGTCGAACACGGTGCCGTTGCCGATGAGCCGCCAGGACATCGCCGACTATCTCGGACTGACCATCGAAACGGTCAGCCGCACCTTCACCAAGCTCGAGCGCGTCGGTGTGATCGAGATCATTCATGGCGGTATCAGCCTGCTCGATCCGGCGCGCGCCGAGGCCCTGGCGGCAGCCTGAGAGACCTCTTTCCATGGTGATCGCTGATTTTTGATCGCGATCAACGACGGCAATCAGCCGCCGCGCATAATGCCTAGGTTGATGAGAGCTAAGGGGGAGAGCCACCATGCCGACCGATGCGCTGTTGATGACCATTGCCGTTGTGACCGTCTTCGTCGCTTTCGCGGCGGTGTTGGCGTGGGCGGACCGCCAAACGAGGCCCAACCAGCTCAAGTCGAACGAAACAGCCCTCAAACATTGAAGCGGTTGGGGTCATAGCCGCATTGGCTCCATCCCAGCCCTGCGGGGCGAAGTCCGTGCATGGCCGCGGCATGGTTAATTCGCAACTCAGCATCGCGCATATCGCGCCGATGCAGCTTCTGGATGCAAATTTTGGACGGCGGGAGCGGTCCCTTTGCTGGCCCCTTGTCCAAAAGTGCATATATGTGGTTTCCGGTTGAAAAGCCTGGCAACGTTGACTACGCAGGAACTCCAGTACCTCGCAGTCTTAGGAGTCCGGCGGCGTGCCTCAGGACAAGACCAGCGATCCCCGGCAATCGTCGGGTAACAAACTGTCGGTGCTGCGCAAGCATCCGATCTTCGCTGATCTGTCGCCGGAGGCGCTCGATCAGCTCTGCCGTTACGCCAAGCACACCACCGTCAAGCGCGGCGCGATGATTGCGGCGAAGGGCGATCCCGGCAACAATCTGTTCGCGGTCATCTCCGGAACGGTGAAGATTTCCTCTTCTTCGCCAGATGGCCGCAACGCTATTCTCAATTTGATCGGTCCTGGAGAAATTTTTGGCGAGATCGCGGTGCTCGATGGTGCGCCGCGGTCGGCGGACGCGACTGCCAACACCAATTGCGAGCTCTACATCATCGACCGTCGGGACTTCCTCCCCTTCGTGAAGGGCCAGCCGGAACTGGCGATGAAATTCATCGAGCTGCTCTGCGGCCGGCTGCGCTGGACCAGCCAGCAGGTCGAGCAGGTGATCCTGCAGAACCTGCCGGGACGGCTCGCCAGCGCGCTGCTTGGCCTGACCGAGGAGCGCAAGCTCGACTCCGGCAGCGGAACCCTCGCGATCACCCAGCAGGAGATCAGCGAGATGGTCGGCATGACCCGCGAGAGCATCAACAAGCAGTTGCGGGCCTGGGCCGCGCGGAGCTGGGTCCGCCTCGAGCATGGCGCCATCGTCGTGCTCGACATCGACGCGTTGCGCGAGCTCGCCGAAAGCGGTCTCGAAGGCGAGTGACAACGTTCGTGTCAGCCGTCGATGATGGCGACGGCGCGCGTCCAGCCTGCCGAGGCGCGCTCGATCTTCACGGGGAAGCAGGAGACCGTGAAGCCCGTCGACGGCAGCTTCTCCAGATTGTGCAGTTTCTCGAGATGGCAATAGCCGATGTGACGCCCCGCCTTGTGGCCTTCCCAGATCAGCTTCGCATCCCCGGTCTCGGCGTATCTCTTCGCGGTATGGACGAACGGCGCGTCCCAGCTCCAGCCGTCGGTGCCGGTCAGGCGCACGCCGCGCTCGAGCAGATACATCGTGGCCTCATAGCCCATGCCGCAGCCTGAATTGACGTAGTCGGCGCGCCCGAATTTCGCGCCGGCGCCGGTGTTGACGACGACGATCTCCAGCGGCGACAGCGTGTGCCCGATGCGCTCGAGTTCCTTCTCCACGTCGTCGGCGGTCGCCACATAGCCGTCCGGCAGGTGGCGGAAGTCGAGCTTCACGCCGGGCTGCAGGCACCACTCCAGCGGCACCTCGTCGATGGTCCAGGCGCGCTCGCCGCGATTCATGGTGGGATGGAAGTGCCAGGGCGCATCGAGATGCGTGCCGTTGTGGGTCGATAGCGATACCTGCTCCACCGCCCATCCCTGACCATCAGGCAGATCCTCCGCCTTCAGCCCGTCGAAGAACTGCAGCATGCGCGGCAGGCCCTGCTGATGATCGATGTACTGGATCGTCGGATGGTTGCCGGGCGGGTCGGCCGGCACGTCATTCTGCAACGGCACAGAAATGTCGATCAGCTTCCGCGGCATGGCCGTTCCCTCAAGATGTCCCGTTCTGCTTCGGAGCATCTTGAAGGGACTGATCGATCGATGCAACTCCTGCATTGATCGATGCCGGATTTGGCTTGGACTCGGAAGGCTGCCCGTCCTAGGCACGACATTGGCGGACATCGCGCCGATGCAGCGCGTTCGCATAGGAATGGGACGACCGTCTCGTCCGAACCTCCAAGCCGCAACCAATAGCGGTCGAGCATAAAACGAGAGGAACATCCATGGATACGACGAGCATCGTTACCTCGCATCCGGCATTGGCCGATGGCGAGGCGCGATTGCAGGGAGGCCGGCACCTGCCACGCAGGTCCCCGCCGGAGAGGGCGCGATGACGGTTGCACTTTCCAGGGCAAGCGGAAACATTGGTTGGATTCCCTCGACTCCGTCGCTCAAATCCTACCAAAGTGGTGCGTTTGTGACGCTTGACTTCACCCCTGAAGGGGAGCGCCTTAAGGCGGCCCGCAGCACCTGCGCAACGACGACATAATCAATTGAGGAGGAAAGACCAGATGAAGACACTAGCCGGTATCATCGCCGCCGTTGCCCTGGCGGTCACAGCGCCCCTGGCGACCGCACGCGATTTCCGCTCTGCCGACGTACACCCCGCCGATTATCCGACTGTCGAAGCCGTCAAGTTCATGGGCAAGCAGCTCGCGACGGCGAGCGGCGGCAAGCTCGGCGTGAAGGTGTTTCCCAATGGAGCCCTGGGCTCCGAAAAGGATACCATCGAGCAGCTCAAGATCGGCGCACTCGACATGATGCGGATCAACGCATCGCCGTTGAACAACTTCGTGCCGGAAACCGTCGCGTTGTGCCTGCCCTTCGTCTTCCGGGACACGCAGCATATGCGTAACGTGCTCGACGGGCCGATCGGCGATGAGATCCTGGCGGCCATGGAGCCTGCAGGATTGATCGGCCTTGCCTATTACGACAGCGGCGCGCGGTCCATTTACACCGTCAAGGCACCGGTCAAGTCGCTCGCCGACCTCAAGGGCTTGAAGATACGCATCCAGCAATCCGACCTTTGGGTCGGCATGATCCAGAGCCTCGGGGCCAACCCGACGCCGATGCCGTATGGCGAGGTCTATACTGCTCTCAAGACCGGCCTGGTGGACGCTGCCGAGAACAACTGGCCGTCTTATGAGTCGTCGCGCCATTTCGAGGCAGCCAAGTTCTACAACGTCACTGAGCACTCCCTGGCGCCCGAAGTTCTCGTGATGTCCAAGAAGGTGTGGGACACGCTGAGCAAGGAGGATCAGGCGATGATCCGCAAGGCGGCCAAGGAATCGGTGCCCGTCATGCGCAAGCTCTGGGACGAGCGCGAGCAGGCGTCCCGCAAGACCGTCGAGGCGGCCGGCGTCCAGGTCGTTACGATCGCCAACAAGCAGGAATTCGTCGATGCGATGAAGCCGGTGTACACGAAGTTCGCCGGTGACGAAAAGCTGCAGAGCCTCGTCAAGCGTATCCAGGACACGAAGTAAGAACAGAGCGCCCGGGTTCCGGCGTCGCCGACCCGCGACGCCGGAGCCTCGCAAGGAGACGCGCAAGGAGACGCGGGAATGACAGACCCACACGTCGCAAGCCACGAGCCGGAAGCCGCTGCGGCACGCCCGTCTACCGGCTTGCTGTCGCGGATCAATGCCACCGTCGCCCGCGTGGGCATGTATCTGTCCGTGAGCGGACTGCTCGTCATCGTCACCATCGTGTTCTACCAGGTGTTCGGACGTTACGTGCTCAATTCCAGCCCGACCTGGACGGAGAACCTCGCGCTGGTTCTGATCCTGTATGTCACGCTGATCGGCGCCGCCGTCGGCGTGCGCGATGCCGGACATATCGGCATGGACAGTCTGCTGGTGATGCTACCGGATCATTTGCGAGAGAAGATCGAACTGGTGATCCACGTTCTGGTGGGCTTGTTCGGCATTGCGATGGTCTACAACGGCTGGATACTGGGGGCGTCGGTCGGAACCGTGAAGATTCCCAATCTCGGCCTTCCTGAGGTCGTCCGCTACGTGCCGTTGATCGCCTCGGGCGTCCTGATCGTTTCCTTTTCAATCGAGCACATCATTGCTCTCCTGCGCGGCGAAGAGGTCGTCCCCTCATGGAATTGATCATTCTCGGCGCCACCTTCTTCGGCTTCCTCATCCTCGGCGTGCCGGTCGCCTTCGCGATCGGCCTCTCGGCGATTTGCACCATCCTTTACGAAGGCCTGCCGGTTGCCGTCATCTTCCAGCAGATGATGTCGGGGATGAACATCTTCTCCTTCCTCGCCATACCGTTCTTCGTCTTCAGCGGTGAGCTGATGCTGCATGGCGGCGTCGCCGACAAGATCGTGCAGCTTGCCAAGAACCTCGTCGGGCACATCCGCGGCGGGCTCGGCATGTCGAACGTGGTCGCCTGCACGCTGTTCGGCGGCGTATCCGGTTCGCCCGTGGCCGACGTGTCGGCGATGGGAGCGGTGATGATCCCGATGATGAAAAAGGAAGGTTTCGACACCGACTACGCTGTCAACGTCACCACCCACGCTTCGCTGGTCGGAGCGTTGATGCCGACCAGCCACAACATGATCATCTATGCCCTGGCCGCAGGCGGCAAGGTATCGATCGGCGCGCTGATCGCCGCCGGCATCTTGCCGGCGCTCGTGCTGATGGCGTGCATGCTGGTTGCCGCCTACGCAGTCGCGGTGAAGCGAGGCTATCCGGCCGGCAAGTTTCCGGGCTGGGCCGAGGTTTTCCGCTCGTTCGCGGCCGCCCTGCCGGGTCTTCTGATCGTCGGCATCATCCTGGCCGGCATCCTGTCCGGCGTCTTCACGGCAACTGAATCCGCAGCCGTCGCAGTCACTTACACGATCCTGCTGACCTTCTTCATTTACCGTACCATGACCCTGCAGAACTTCCTGCGGGCCGCGGCCAAGGCGGTGAAGACGACGGGCGTGGTGCTGCTGCTGATCGGCGTCTCCACCATGTTCCAGTATCTGATGGGACTCTATGAAGTAGCCGACCTCGCCGGCGACATGATGAACAAGGTGTCCTCGGAACCCTGGATGATCTTTCTGCTCATCAATGTCATCCTGTTCTTGCTCGGCACCTTCATGGACATGGCGGCGACCATCCTGATCTGCACCCCGATCTTCCTGCCGATCGCGATGAAAGCGGGCATGGATCCGGTGCAGTTCGGCATGCTGATGCTGATCAACTGCGCCCTGGGGCTGAACACCCCGCCGGTTGGAACGACGCAATTCGTGGGCTGCGCCATCGGCGGCATCTCCGTGGGCGCGGTGATGCGCACCATCCTGCCGTTCTACGCAGCCCTGATCGCAGCGCTCATGTTCGTGACCTACGTCCCCGCCTTCTCGCTTTGGCTGCCGCGCCTGCTGATGGGGTACAAGGGATAGCAGCCGTGCGTACGCCGGCACTTGGCCGGCGTACGGGCCTTGCGATATTTTGCGTCGCAGCAACAGGGAGAATCTGTCTGTGACGGACTATCGCAAGCTCTTCGATCTCACCGGCAAGACCGCGGTCGTGCTCGGCGCCGCATCCGGCATCGGCAGATCGTCGGCCGAGGCGCTGGCCGGGCTCGGCGCCCGCGTCATCTGCGCCGATCGTGCGCTTGACGCAGCGGAAGCGACCGCCGCTGGCATTCGCGACAAGGGCGGCTGGGCCGACGCGGCTGCGTGCGATGCTGCGAGCGCCGCGGATGTCAATGCGCTGGCCACGACCGTGATGCAGAAGTTCCCGCGGCTCGACATCGCTGTGACGACGCCGGGGCTGAACATCCGCAAGACCATTCTCGATTACACCGAGGAGGATCTCGACCGCGTCCTCAACCTGAACGTCAAGGGCACCGTCTGGTTCTTCCAGGCCTTCGGCCGCATCATGGTCGACCAGAAGGGCGGCAGCATCATCGCCTGTTCGTCGGTGCGCGCAGTCACCATCGAACCGGGCCTTGGCATCTACGGATCGACCAAGGCGGCGATCGGCCTCCTGGTGAAGGGTTTTGCCTCGGAGGTCGGCCATGCCGGCGTCCGTGTCAACGCGATTGCGCCGAGCATTGCCGAGACAGCGCTGACCGGTCCGTTCAAGCAGCGTCCCGACATCTATGATCTCTATGCCAGGCACACCGTCTTCAACCGCTGGAGCAGTGCCGACGAGGTCGCAACTGCGGTGGCCTATCTCGCCTCGGATGCCGCAAGCTATGTCAGTGGCAGCACGTTGTTCGTTGATGGTGGCTGGACGGCCGTGGACGGACCGCCGACCGGTCTCACGAAGCTCAGCAAATAGCACGCGTCGTCTAAACTAGCCGGAAAAGCCCATGCGGCGGCGCAGCTCGCTCCGGTCTGCGTCCGTCAGCAGCTCGATCAGG
The DNA here is from genome assembly GCF_054185185.1 of Bradyrhizobium sp. UFLA05-153. Classification (NCBI taxonomy): domain Bacteria; kingdom Pseudomonadati; phylum Pseudomonadota; class Alphaproteobacteria; order Hyphomicrobiales; family Nitrobacteraceae; genus Bradyrhizobium; species Bradyrhizobium sp. UFLA05-153. The sequence continues at coordinate 3,278 of NZ_JBBIAM010000140.1, read as the reverse complement.
ACGCGCGCCACGGTGACATGTGCCGCGCGCGTCGCCACACCCGCTGTGTACATCGTCGCGAGCTCGTGTCCCGGCGGCAGCGAGCCGGACAGCACAATACCCTCTGTGGCGATGATTTCGGTCGCCTGCGTGCATCCGATCGGCCGTTTGGCATCGGATGCCGCCAGCTGCCGCATCGCGGTTGCGCCGTTCGGAAAGATTCTGAGGCGAGACGCAACCTCGTCGGTGATGCCGAGCCGGTCAAACGTCTTGGCGACGTGAATTCCGGCCGTGGAGGCCTTGATGTCAGGAACGAAGATCGCATCGGCCGCACGCAGCGCGTCGCGCAGGTCAGACCCGGTCTTGACGGTGACCTTGGGGTCGTTGGCGCGCACCGCAAGCGCCGTCTCGACCACTCCGACGTCGACGATCGAGGTCGGATCGACGAACTCTTCGTCGCGAAGCTTTGTCACGAGCGCGCGCGTCAGGATGACGATGTCGGCTGGCGTGCCCCCACGCAACTTGTCGGCCATCAGGCCGACCGCGCCGAACTCGCACTCGATGCCGAGCCCGGTCTGCGCCTTGAGAGTCTCGGCAAGCTGGGCGACTAGGCCCTGTGCCGCGCCGCCGCTCAAAATATGGATCACCGTCACGATGCAAGCTCCATTGCTGCAATCAGCCTCTCCCGCGTGATCGGCAGGTCGCGCACGCGGATGCCGAGGCAATCGAACACCGCATTGGCAATCGCCGCCGTCACCGGTCCATGCGCGGCTTCGCCGGCGCCGACCGGCGCGATATCGGGCCGCTCGATGACCTCGACGTCGACGGCGGGCACCTCGCTGAAGGTCAGGATCGGGTAATCCGTCCAGGACGTGGAGGTGATGCGCGTGCGGTCGAAGCGGACGCGCTCCTTCAAGACCCAGCTCGTGGCCTGGATCGCACCACCCTCGATCTGGTTGATCACGCCGTCCGGATTGATGGCCTCGCCGACGTCGACGGCGAGCGTCAGCCGCTTGACGCGAATGTCCTCTTCGCCTTCGATCTCGGCAATCGCCGCGCAATAGGCGCCGGTGCTCTTGTAGCGCGCAAAGCCAAGGCCGTAGCCGATGCCGGCCTTCTTTTCCAGTTTCCACTTCGCGCGCGCCGCAACAGCGCGGATCACGTCCTTGGCGCGCTCGTCGCGCAGATGGCGCAGCCTGAACTGGACGGGGTCTTCACCGAGGATGGACGCGATCTCGTCGAACATGGATTCGATCGCGAACACATTCCCCTGCGCGCCGAGTGTCCGCAGCGCCGAGGTGCGTATGGGCATGGTGAGGAGGCGATGGGTTTCGATTGTCCAGGCGGGCAAGTCGTAGAGTGGAACGGAGTTGCGATCGCTGCCACCGCCGTTGGCCACTGGAGGGTCCGACGAGATGAGGCGCGGGTAGGGCCTTGCGAGCTCTGTTGCGGCGAGCAGGGCAGGCTGCGCCGCGCGTCCCGGCCGCGCCGTATGGCCGTTGCTCCAGATCGCGTGGCGCCAGCCGACGATCTCGCTATGCGCGTCGAGATCGGCCTCGATCTCGACTGCCATCGCTGCACCGAACGGCGCAAGCGACATTTCATCGTGTCGCGACCATTGCACTCGCACAGGACGTCCACCAGCTGCTCGTGCCAGCAGCACGGCGTCGAGCGCAACGTCATCGGCCGCATTGTGGCCGTAACAGCCGGCGCCTTCCATGTGCTCGACGGTGATGCTCTCGACCGGCAGCTTGAGCACGATCGCAAGGTCGGCGCGTAGCATGTAGACGCCCTGGCTGTGCGTCCAGACGTGGACGCGATTTCCCTCCCATTGCGCCATCGCGCAGGACGGTGCGATCGAGGCATGCGCGATATAGGGACGGGTGTATTGCCGGCGGATCGTGCGTGCGACCTGCTTCGGTGCGGCTGCCGTTCTCGTATCGATGACCCTGCTCTCGACCGGCTGGCCCTTCAGGAACGCAGCCAGATCGTCCTCGTCCGGCAGCGTCTCGCCCGCCGACCATGTTGCGCCCTTGCGCAAAGCTTTCAACGCAGCCTCGGCGCCGTCCTCGGTTTCGCTGACGACGCCCGCGAAGCTGCCGTCCCGCACGATGGCGACGAACCCGCCAACCGCGCGCGTTGCCGCTTCATCGAGCGCGACGAGCTTTGCGTCCGACACCTCGGGCCGCAGCACACGGCCATGCAGCATGTTCGCCAGCGGCGTGTTGTGAATGAAGCGCGGCCGCGCGAACACCTTATCGGGAATGTCGATCCGTTGAATCGATTGCCCGGCAACGCGGCGCGCGGCGGCCGGCTTCGCGACCGCTTCCGCGGTCGCGCTGCAATCGAGCGAGACCTCGCTGGCGAGCTCCCAGTAGCTGGTCCGGACATTGCCCGGTCCGGACATCGTGCCATCATCGACGTCGAGCGTCGATGCTTCGACGCCGAGCCGCTCCGACGCTGCTGCGAGGAACAGCCGGCGCACCTCGGCGCAGACCTGGCGAAGCGCGCGGCCCGATTGCTGGATCGAGAGGCTGCCCGAGGTGACGCCTTCGTTCGGGCTAGCAGCCGTTGAGGCACGGATCATCGCGATCCGGCCGATATCGACATCGAGTTCGTCGGCGGCGATCTGTGCCAGCGCCGTAACGATGCCCTGGCCGATCTCGACCTTGCCCGGCGAGATCGCGACGCGTCCATCGGGCGTGAATTTCACCCAGGACGACAGCCCTGGATTGGCAGCCAGGCTGGGCGGCAATTGCGGAGCAGGGGGCGAAGTGCTCATGGCGCGGCCATTTCCGATGCTGCGCGCAGCACCGCCCGCACCATGCGGTTTTGCGAGCCGCAGCGGCAGAGGTTGCGATCGAGCGCTTCCCTGATTTCCGTCTCGGTCGGTGACGGTCTGCGTTGCAGCAGCGCCGCTGCGCTGATCAAAATACCCGGCACGCAGTAGCCGCATTGCATCGCCTGTTCGGCGATGAAGGCACGCTGCAGCGGATGCGGATGTTCGGGCGTGCCGAGACCTTCCACGGTCGTGACTTCCTTGCCGGCCACCGACCACAGCGGCATGTCGCAGGAAGCGAGTGCGTGCCCATCGACCATGACGTAGCACGCGCCGCATTCATTGGCGCCGCAGCCGAAATGGCTGCCCGTGAGGCCAAGCGTGCCGCGAAGCGCTGCGAGCAGCGTCTGATCGGAAGCGGCGTCGATCGCGGTGTCGGAGCCGTTCAGGCGAAATCGGATGGTTGGCATTGACGGACGACGACCTCAGGACCTGTCGAATTTCTTGACGACATCGGCCC